>CAZEWV010000639.1:0-1500 GCA_964516025.1 uncultured Eubacteriales bacterium | reverse complement strand
TTTTCTTACTATTTTATCGATGAAAATTTTGACCAGCTCTACAGGTCTGAAGAGAATCTGAGTCGGATATTCAGTTATTTTGCTTTTCTGTCGATATTCATTGGGTGCCTGGGACTCTTTGGATTGGCTTCCTACACGGCCGAACGTCGGACTAAAGAAATCGCTGTTAGGAAGGTTTTAGGCGCCTCCTCGGGTAGCCTTGTCCTCTTGCTCTCTAAGGAATTCAGCAAATGGGTTCTGCTGGCTAACGTGCTTGCCTGGCCGATAGGCTATATTGTTATGTCTCGTTGGCTTCAGGATTTTGCATACAGATCCGGCATTGGAATTGGGGTATTTTTTCTGGCGGGAGGCCTTGCCTGGGTTATAGCGTTTCTTACGGTCAGCTATCAGACGATAAAGGCATCTCTTGCAGATCCGGTTTCAGCTCTGAAGTATGAATAGAAAATACCACAGCTTCACCCACTGCGCCTGCCCGCTACCCGTGAAACTCGACTCGTGAATTATCCAGGTTAGATTCGATCTTCTTTTAAGTACCCTAGGGACACAAGGAAAGCATCCATCTTTCTTAGTACATCGTTGGAATTTTCACTCCAATTCAAATGGGTTTGTCCCACATAGAGTTCTAAATCACAGCGGTTGCCCATTGCCCGAGCCTTTTTCACATAGGCTTCTACAGATTTGTGAGGTACAGTGTCGTCGGCGGTACCCTGAAAAAATATGGCGGGAGGCAGTCCAGGCTTAATAAGATCTATGGGATTAAATTCCCTGAGTTCCACTCTTCCTCTGAGCAAATCCACAAACCAGCCTGGGTAAACAATGGCCGGTGTTACCCAGAGCAGCATGGCGTTTACGGCTGAACGTATAGATTGATTCTCATAGAATTCTTCGTATCCTTCCACCATAGCTGTGCACATAACAAGATGGCCACCTGCTGAATATCCGGATCCGATGATTTTCTCAGGATCCACACCCAATTCTTCAGCATTTTTCCGTATCCATCGGATGGCGGATTTTGTGTCTTTTAGGCTTTCAATGGGCGTCACATCATGTTGAGTCGATAAACGGTATTCGAAAGAAAATGCGACTAATCCCATTGATGAGAAATGCTCGCACTGCAATTGCCCCCATTCCGGTTTGCCGCACTCCCAACCTCCTCCATGAAAAAAGGCTACGGCAGGTCTCAAGTCTCCCTCTTTGAGATCTGAAGGTTTATAAATAAAGGCATCCAATTGAACACCATCGATGGTTTTATAGACTTGGATGTTGCAGGAGTTACGAACCGATTGGTCTTCCCGGTAGAAGTTGTCTATCTCTTCAATATAATCCGAATTTAAGCAATTCTGTTTAAATGTCAAAATAAGATCATCGATACCCTTATGTGAGTAGTCTTTGAGAAGGAGTGACATAAAAGGATAGAGCATCTCACTCCGGATTGCTGGTTCGGAAAACAATTCCAGAGCCGTTTTCATCTGAGCTCGGAATCGCTTATAATTCCTATTT
>CAZEWV010000638.1:0-1503 GCA_964516025.1 uncultured Eubacteriales bacterium | reverse complement strand
GCCTGATGAGTATTAGAGCCATTAGATATCGATAATCCAGTTCCTTTGGATTCAATACGATGGCCCTCTTTATGTTTTCTAAGGCAGAATCATACTTATCCTCAGAGAGTTCTTTTTGAGCTGTCCTGAGATACTCATCTGCAGTTTGTGCATTGAGCTGAACGGAATAGAGAGAAAGGATTGCCCCCAATATCCAAAAAAAATTAATACAACGTTTTGAAGACATAAATGATTTTTCTATACCTCAACTGCGTTTTATGACCACAAAATCTTGTGTCCTCTCTAAAAAAAATACAATATATAGTTTAAATTGTCAAGTGTTTCAAAGAAAAATGTCCTCCGGATGAAAGTTAAAATCATCTCCAGAGAAGTTGGCAGGATTTTAAGGATTTAAGGGTCAAGAGGTTTGGGCTTCGCGAGGACAGCCCCGTTTATTTTTGCCGGATTGGCAAACCGAATATTCTATCTATTTTCTACTAGAATTCTGAACCGGTTCTTGTGCTCGGGGCGGCAATTAAAAGTGTATTCACCTGTTCCCTTCATGTCTATAAAAATCTCTCTCTCCTCATCGATAAGCAAAAACCTGTACTCCTGAGGAACTTCTCCTATGTTCGGCCAAAAAAGTGTGAGCTGTGTATTCTCTCCTGCCTCCACGACAAACTCAAAGGTCTCACTCCCGATAACTGGAGGACGTATATCTGAGGCGTACCTGCCTGGCATTAGCGGCCAATCTGAGTGAGGAAAATACAGGCTCAGTCCGCTCGGCGATGTCGGCGGCTCAGGAAGATCCTTGGCATCATAATACACGAAGGCATCCCGCGACGCTCCGATATAGTTATGGCTGTCTCGATATCTATCATCAATCTTCTTTACCCCTATCCTCAGGCTCCATTCATCCACCTGTGCAAAGGCCAGAGACAGCGACAATGCCAGCAACAATGTGAATCCAACGATTATTCTTTTCATTTTTTCCTCACTTTTTATTGATAAGGGATTATAAAATCGACGTTGGACCCGCTGGCATTGTACACCCAGAATCCCTGCCAGCAATCTAGTGTTGTGGCCGTGACAAACTCGAGGTACTCCGTATCATAGCCCCAAAGAACATCCGTCACTGTGTTGTTATTAAACAGAGCGGCGTTTGCGGCCTTTATTGCGTCCCAAGTCACAGAGCATTTAAACGGGTTTCCAATCTGGTTCCAGCCCGGCGCTAAGGTCACTGTCGCATTCGAATTAACAGCCGTACCACTTATCAAAAGCGTTTCATCATTGGCAGATATCAACCAGTAGGCTAATCCGGGTGCAAAATCAGGTATGTTCGGATACTCAACATACGTTCCATTGACATAACGAAAGAGTCTCCAATTGGCCGGATTATACACACCAAGCTGACTCAAAACTGTCTCGGCATTCCCGTTGCCAAACTGATAGGGCAGAGAAATTTTATAATAACTACCGCCTTTAATGAAAAACGTCGTGCCGTTTGTTGCCGTAAAGGTCACG
>CAZEWV010000637.1:0-1506 GCA_964516025.1 uncultured Eubacteriales bacterium | reverse complement strand
GCTCTCATCTCGCCTCACATCGACCTGGAAATTGGAAAAAAAATATACACTGCGGCCTACCGGATGCTTCGGGGTTCCACCCCCAAAAAAATATTTCTTTTTGGGACCGGTCACAGCCTCAGCGACGCTTTCATCTCTCTGACTGAAAAAGATTACGAAACGCCACTGGGATTAGCGAGAACGGACAAAGACATAGTCCGGGAGCTTAAGAGTGCTTCAAGTTCTGTGTCCGCCCCTACTGACTTTTCTCATCGCAATGAACACTCCATTGAATTTCAAGTCCTTTTTCTTCAGTATTTGTTTGGAGAAACATTTGAGATCGTGCCGATTCTTTATGGTTCTTTTTTTGATGTTTTAGCCTCATATTCCCGCCCGTCTCAAATACCTGGTCTTAACGTTTTTCTGGAGGCTTTGAGAAAAATCCTCACGGAGCTTTCATCAGACGCTCTCTGTGTGGCAGGTGTGGATTTTTCCCATATCGGTCCTAAATTTGGCCATGCGGATCCTTCGAGCGTTTTCATCCATAGAGCCAGAGAACATGATAAGCGGCTTATCGACCAAGTATGTTCAGGGGATGTGGAAGGATTTTGGGGAGAAATGCAGAAAGAGAAGGGATTTTATAATGTTTGCGGCTTTTCAGCCCTCGCCTGTCTTTTAGAAGTCCATCCCCAAGTTAAGGGTCAGCTTTTCGGATATGACTTTTGGGAGGAAGAGCCCACTCAATCGGCAGTGAGCTATGCAGCCATCGGTTTAGCCTGAATAATTCATAAAAAATGTCTACATTTCACGCGATACATGTAATATCCAGGTTTAGGAGATTGAAATGACTGATTTTGGAGGGGCCATCCGGAAAGGTCCGGATTGCGATGTGGCCATCATTGGCATTCCCTATGATGAAAAATCCAGCTATCTCAAAGGTCCGGCAAAAGGTCCTCAGGCTATCAGAGAGGCCTCAACCAGCAAAATGATCAACTCGTGGACGGAGCTCGGCGTTGACCTTGCATCTGAGATCAGGATGACAGATTTAGGGGATTTGGACGTCACTGGTCATTTTTTAAAAGTTTTTTCCAGGATAGAAGAAAAGATAGACGATATCCTCTCGAAGGAGATGGTGCCGATTGTTCTCGGCGGAGATCATTCTGTCAGCTATCCTGTAGTCAAAGCCTTCTGGAAAAAATATGGAAATTTGGATATTCTTCATTTTGACGCCCATTCTGACCTTTATGAAGAACTCTATGGAGACCGGTATTCACATGCCTGTCCGTTTGCCCGTATTCTGGAAGATGGACTGGTGCAAAACATTGTTCAAATCGGAATCCGAACCGCAACAGGTGAGCATAGAAAACAAGTTGATAAATACAACATCAGAATGATTGAGATGAAAGATTTTGATAATTCCCTGGTTTTCGATTTTCCCAATCCGTTGTACATCTCTTTTGATTTAGATGCACTGGATCCCGCGTTTGCGCCCGGTGTTTCCCATCATGAAGCGGGGGGACTGTCGAC
>CAZEWV010000636.1:0-1510 GCA_964516025.1 uncultured Eubacteriales bacterium | reverse complement strand
GTGGCCATGAGTGGAGAGATCACATTAAAAGGGAAAGTTCTTCCTGTTGGTGGAATCAAAGGAAAACTTCTTGCGGCACATCGAGAGGGCATTAAAGAGGCCATTCTTCCTATAGACAATAAACCGGATTTAAGAGACCTTCCTAAAAATATCAAAGATGACATGAACATCCATTTTGTCGAACACATGGATGATGTACTCAAGTTAGCTTTGACTAAAGATATATCCGAAGTCCTGAAAAACGAAAAAGAATCACTGCCTGAGGAAGAATCTCAGAAACCTTCCGTTACTCATTGATCAATAAAAGTCAAATTCCAGGGAGGCCAGTTGTTTCAAGAATAAACCACATGTGAGGTATTAAAATGAAAGAATTCAATTTAACCGACCTAGAAGAAAAAGAGTCTAAAAGCCTTGTCAGCATTGCCGAGGAGATCGGACTTACGGAAGATGACATTCAAGATACAAAGAGACAGACTCTTATTTTCAAGATTCTCGAAGCTCAAGCTAAAAAGAACGGACAGCTGTTTTCTGAAGGAGTTCTCGAGTGTTTAGATGATGGATTTGGTTTTTTGCGTGCTCCGGAATTCAGTTATCTTCCCAGTCAGGATGATATCTATGTTTCTCCTTCACAAATAAGAAAATTTCAGCTTCGAACGGGTGATACGATTTCTGGGATTGTGCGGCCTCCAAAAGATGGAGAAAAATACTTTGCCTTAATTAAAATCGAGGCTATCAATTTTTCACACCCTGATGTTGTGTTGGAAAATAGGAGGAACATATATTTTGACAATTTGACCCCTCTGTATCCCTTTGAAAAGATCATACTTGAGGACGGCCAGCCCAAAAACCTGAACGCCCGCGTTATGGATCTGCTGACCCCGATTGGGAAGGGCCAAAGGGGGCTCATCGTCTCTCCACCACGTGCAGGGAAAACAACGCTTTTAAAAACCATAGCCAAATCGATTGAGAAGAACCATCCGGAGACATTTTTGATTGTCCTGTTGGTTGCTGAGCGGCCTGAAGAAGTGACTGATTTCCAGAGAAGTATAAATGGTGAAGTCGTGGCTTCAACATTTGATGAACCACCCATACGAAATACTCAAGTGGCCAATATTGTTCTGGAAAAAGCAAAAAGACTCGTTGAACTGAAAAGGGACGTTGCCATCTTGCTCGACAGTGTCACCCGTTTGGCCCGAGCTCATAATGCGATCATTCCTCCTTCTGGTAAAGTCCTATCCGGAGGGATCGACGCGAATGCCTTGAATAAGCCGAAGAAATTCTTTGGATCGGCCCGAAAAATCGAAGAGGGGGGAAGTCTCACCATCATGGCCACGGCCTTGATCGACACAGGAAGCCGTATGGACGAAGTCATTTTCGAGGAGTTTAAAGGAACCGGAAATATGGAAATCAATCTCGACAGAAGGTTGGTTGATAAAAGAATATTTCCGGCCATCGATATCAAACGTTCCGGCACTCGAAAAGAAGAACTTTTAGTTTCAGAGAAAGACCT
>CAZEWV010000635.1:0-1511 GCA_964516025.1 uncultured Eubacteriales bacterium | reverse complement strand
GGAAAGCTTTCCGCCATTGCATGAAGCTTCTTTACATCTAAATAGGACCAGTTCCATTCATCGAGAGCCGGGTTCAAACCATTTTGCCGTTTAATATAGACAAAATCCAAGGCTGCTTTTTCCGGCAAAGCCAGAGCCGTTCTGTCGACAAGTTCGAACCCGAAAAAACATTCTTTTTTTATATGGGAATAGTGCACCTCGCCCAAGTCCGTCTGAAAAGCCTTGGTCTTATTTGTCGAAACACATGTCAATACTTGTGGAACTTGGTCACTGATACCGTGCATCAATAGCGCCGACTCCATGGAAATGTAACATGGAGGATATAGAATACAGGATACTTCTTCCAGGCTGGGTAAGACAAAAGAATTCGCATAATAACCCTTCGCCAATCTGAAAAGTACCTTTTTTTTTTGAAGCCGATGAATGGCCTGGTTTAGTGAGGGCAATGGCAGCAGAGACAGCCGCATCAATTCCGTGAAGTGATAAATTGACTTTCCTCCCTTTAAAAAGGCAATCCAATGGGAGAGAGTCATGTATTTTCTCATTTTAACCGCGTTACGGACCTAACTCATCCAAAACAGACAGGACAGATTCTACGGCGGTCTGACGGATCTCTTCATACGCGCTGCGTTGGAGGTGATTCCGGTAGCGTTGCGGAAGAAAACGGGTCATTTCTCCCTCGAGAGTTTTTGAATCCGAGCTATCCAGCTTTTTTTTAACCTCGCTGGATACGCAGGAATCACCGTAATCCGAAAGTTTCTGCCAAACAAGAGCAGCATCTGTGGAAACACCCATTACTTTTTTTAAATACCATAGATCAAAAAAATCTCTTCCTTTGAAATAGGGTCGGCCGATAACGGCACTGATTTTTTCAGCTAAAAGTTCTTCTGGTGTGAGGCCGTTTACTAACGGGTTTCTCTGGAGCAGATCCAGTTTTGAACGAACAGCATAAACTTTGGGATGATAGATAGGAAATGCGGCAAATTCAAATTTGAGACGGAATTTCTGCCGTATGCCCTCAGGCTGATAAAGAATCCAGTAAGTACAAATGCGATGATGAAGAGAAGCCGGCGGATTGCGCCATTCAATGTGACCATTCCCAAGGAGCTGGATTATATTTTTTTCCAAAGGAGAGCGGGATTTATTCATGATAAGATCTGATAGCTCAGACGTTACTTTTTGCCCTGCAAAATCCAAATCCTCAGAATAGCGATAGCCTCCATGAAGGAGATGGATGGACGTGCCTCCCAGAAAAAAAATGGATCCGCTTTCCGGAATAGAGAAAATCGCATCCAATGCAGCGATGTGCAGTACCTCGGAAACAACTGTACGGAAGGGAAGTCCTTCCTCTTGAGCTTTTTCCTTAATCACTGTCCAGATCATTTTGTTTCCAATTCCAATTAAATTCGATATATATTGGAATTATATTGGATAGCTTGAAAAATATCAAGAAGAGAAAATTGGGGACAGTCCCCAATTTCTGGCATGCAGTGCACTTTTGTGATATTCAT
>CAZEWV010000634.1:0-1512 GCA_964516025.1 uncultured Eubacteriales bacterium | reverse complement strand
GGAATCAATTGTCTCTTTTAAGATCACTTTCATTTTGATCCTCCACTAAATTTTTGTAGCATATATGTATCACATTTGTGGTTTTCATGTTTAGCCCTCATTTTTTTTTCCACCCAATCTTCGAAAATTCAGCCATGTATCAAAAAATCCAATACCAATGATAAGGAACAATATGATCTGCTGCAAGACAATAAGGGTGTATAAAAAAAGCCTGAGTATTCTGGAAAATTCTTTTTTTTCAAAATAAAACGACACAATGGCAATCCCCTCAAAGAAATAGACGGTCATCAATATGATCAAACCGTTAAGACCAAACATTTTAAGGGCTTTTGACGGTAGAAGAAGTGTCAGACCGCATCCGATGGCTCCCCACACGAGGAAATCCGGTGCCTTCCATAGGTTAAGAGAACCGAAATCAGAGAAAAAGAGCTTCCGTGCTGTCAACATCGGTTTAGCGATCAGGAGATTCACCCATGCAACGAAGAGTGTAGAACCGATGACCAGCGAGGGAAAAATTCGTACGAGAACGTATTGAATGTTTTCCAAAGAATTTGATATTAAATGGATACTATCTTCCGATACCCCCATGTTTTCGTATATGGCCATCGTTAGTTGGAGGTTTTTTGCTACATAATCAGATATCAGTGCTTGAATACCGATCCGGGCCATACTACCGTGGAGAAGCAAGCCGAAGGTTCCGGTCAATAATATCGCGGAAACAGCATAACAGATCGTTTTTTCAACTGAAAGATTCATTTCAATCAACTCGCTCAAAACAAAACCGAGGAGCAGTAGTTCACCAAAAAACAGAATGTCGATTGATGCCCGGCCAAGGATTAGAATCATTAATGCGATCGATGCAACGGGAATGATACTGCCGGTTGATCTACCCAGTTTTGAGCGATAGAAAAGAACCGGCAAAGGAAGCAGCAATGAACAAAAGAAACCGATGATCGGCATATAGATGGTCACTCCAAATATGACAATGGTTATGGCAATGCCACTGGCGATGTCTTTGGATATTTCCTTTTGCATTGTTTGAGGCGCCATGCTTTCATCCATTTTTGTCCATCAGTTATCTTTGCTGACTAGCTGTAGTCCAGTCTCCCGACAAAAGGCAGCAGTGCTATTGTTCGAGCCCGCTTGATTGCTCGTGTAAGTGCACGCTGATGTTTCGCACAGGTTCCGGAAATCCTTCTCGGGATTATTTTTCCGCGTTCGGTAATAAAATATTGAAGTGACTTTGAGTCTTTGTAGTTTATAATCAGTTTGCTGTCTGCACAAAATCGACAGACTTTTCTTCGATGATATATTTTTTTTCTGACAGTGGGTCTTCTTCGATTGGTTCGAAAATCTGCAACCATTTTACTCCTCCTCATCCTTTTTCTCAGTTTTTACTTTTTCAGTCTCCACAGCTTCTGATCCTGGGGCGTCGAAAAGCACGGGATCTGAATCGGATTTGTCATCTTGATTTTTCTCAGGTTCTTCAACTGGGTCGGTCTCAGATTTTTC
>CAZEWV010000633.1:0-1521 GCA_964516025.1 uncultured Eubacteriales bacterium | reverse complement strand
TTCATTCCGGATGATATTCTCCATTTCCTTCCTTTTGAAACCCTCCTGACACAAAAAGACAATTTGCGGTGGCTGGTCCAGGATTACAGGGTGAGTTACGTTCCATCCATCACCTCTTTTCGCGAAATACTTCTAAAAAAGAAGGGAAAAAACCGGGAAAAAGATATTCTGTCATTTGGGAATCCCTATTTTGGCGAATATGAAGGGACAAAGAACAGTTATGCTGCGTTGTCCCTAGAAGATACACGCAATGATTTTCGCCTCAGTCCCCTTAAGTACAGCCAAATGGAGGTCGACAAGATTGCAGCTCTTTTCAAAAAAAACAGAAGAGATGTTTACACGGGAGAAAAGGCCACGGAGTCGTCTCTTAAACGAGCGGCACTTGTTGACTATAAAATCATCCATTTTGCAACTCATGGCTTAATCGACAATCGTAATCCTGCCAGGTCTTCAATTGTATTGTCATTGAGAGATCAATCTTCTGAGGATGGATTTCTCCAAATGAGAGAAGTGTTTGATCTTAAAATGGATGCTGATTTAGTTACACTCAGTGCATGTCAAACAGGACTTGGCCAGTTTATCAAGGGGGAGGGGATCGAGGGGATTAACAGGGCCTTTTTCTTTGCGGGAGCGTCTTCAGTTTTAATGAGCCTTTGGGCTGTAAATGATCAGGCCAGCTATCAGTTTATGCAGAGATTTTATACTCATCTGCGTTCGTCGGATTCTATTGTCGATTCTCTGCGAAGATCGAAGATTGAAATGATAAATTCAGAGGTACTTTCTCATCCCTTCTACTGGGCAGGGTTTGTTGTCAGCGGCAAAGCGGACAAAGTTATCTTTTCATCGGGCCGCAACAAAAAAATATTTCCAGCAATATTGCTAGTTTTTATCTTCGGCGTGTCTTTTATTCTTGCTTCCAGGTCCAGCAGCGCTTCGAAACCTTAACCGGTCTTTTAGAACAAAACTTCACTTTTTAAACCATCTCTTATTTGTTGAATTGCGGGTTTGATTTATTTAATATACAATCCGAACGTGATTTCCCAAAAAGAAATTGTATGGGCGGTTTGATCGTGAATAAAGATTCAAAAGGGATTAACCGGCGTCAATTTTTAAAAAGTCTCTCTGTGGCGGCTGTGAGTGCTTTAGGATTTCCTTCTATAGTTCCCGCGTCTGTTTTGGGGCAATCCGGCACAATAGCTCCCAGCAATCGGATTGTTTTGGGGGGAATCGGATTCGGTATGCAGGGGATTCCAAACATGCGGAACTTTCTCAGCAAAGATGAAGTACAGTGGGTGGCTGTCTGCGATATCGATGAGAAGGCTCTTCTCCGGGCGAGGGATCTTGTCAACCGAAAATACGACAATACGGATTGCTCCGTATACAATGATTTTCGTGATCTTTTTAAGAGAGAGGACCTTGATGCCGTATCCATTGCCGTGCCCGATCACTGGCATGCCGTTCTTTCTATTGAAAGTGCCCGTGCGGGATTGGATATTTTTGCGGAAAAACCTTTTTCTCACA
>CAZEWV010000632.1:0-1522 GCA_964516025.1 uncultured Eubacteriales bacterium | reverse complement strand
CCTCGTTCTCTTTCCTGGGAAATGGTCAACTCCCTTCTCCTTTCCATCGAACGGAAAAGCAAACATGGTATTCGTGATTACTCGATGTTGTTTCTAATTGCTACCTATGGGATGCGAGCTTGTGAAGTTGTTTCATTAACCTTGGATGACATTGATTGGAGAGCTGGAGTAATCCGGGTGCCCCAGAGAAAAAGAGGCAATCCACTTCTCCTGCCTCTTACCGATGCTGTTGGAGACGTGTTGATTGAGTATCTGAAGAAAAGTCGGCCAGAGCTTCTCTATCGCGAGCTGTTTCTTCGCATCCGAGCACCCAATGGACCATTAAAACCTACCGCTGTTGCCGAAGCCTTTCAGCTTCGGGTCAGGAAAAGTGGTTTAAACATTCCTTATCAAGGGCCACATTGTATACGTCATTCCTTTGCTGTTCATTTGCTTCGCAGAGGAACGTCTGTAAAGGCTATTGGCGATTTGCTGGGGCATCGAAGTGCTGAAAGCACATGTGTTTATCTGCGTCTGGATATAGAAGATCTGCGAACTGTAGCGCTTCCTGTACCGCAAGGACCAGAGATCATATTAAATAAAATTACAGCTAATCTACGACCAAGGATCAGAGATCGAAAGGAATCTACAAAATCTAAAACAATATTGCTTAATCCCTTGAGAAGTTTTCTTACAGAAGAGATCCGGGACTATCTCCAGCTCAAAAGATCCCTCGGCCGAAATTATAGTAACGAGGCTAGAACTCTTCATTATTTAGACGATTTCCTGGTGGCTCAATATCCTATAGCAAAAGATTTAACTGCCGAGATATTCAAAGATTGGAGCACAACCTTGCACCATCTTTCAAAAACTGTCCGGCGTAATCAAATGCGACATGTACGGAACTTTTGCTTTTATCGCTGCCGTAGAGAACAAGGGTCGTTTATTCCTGATATTTTAACTTTTCCCACCAATCATCAGCCAATAACTCCTTATGTCTTTTCGGAATCAGAGGTAGCCCGCCTTTTGAGTGCCACACGATACTTTAGTCCCTGTGGTCGTTGTCCTTTACGTTCACAGACTATGCGTCTAGCCATTACCCTGCTGTACACAACCGGACTCCGTCGTGGAGAACTTCTGCATTTAAAATTAGGTGACTTCAATTCAGCCGAGAAAACATTGTTGATTAAGACTACTAAATTTCACAAATCCAGAATCATCCCCCTATCGCTCTCAGTTTCTGCGGATCTTGAGGAATTTTTAATCCTACGTCACAAAAATCGGCTTCCTATGGAAGAAAAATCCCCACTTGTGTGGAATGGATATGGTGGGCCTGAAGGAAAATCCTACACAGGCACTGGATTTGCCTATAACTGGAGCGCTCTCTGCTCTTCACTTAAAATCTTTACCAGGAAAGGCCGGCCACCACGAATCCATGATTTGCGTCACTCCTTCGCCCTGAATGCCCTTAAGCGATGGTACATTGATGGCTGTGACGTACAAGCCAAACTCCCACTGCTCTCTCGGTATATGGGACATGTCT
>CAZEWV010000631.1:0-1527 GCA_964516025.1 uncultured Eubacteriales bacterium | reverse complement strand
TATCTCAGATGAAGAACTCTTGGCCGATTTGGTTTTAAAATTCTATAAAATACGGTTGGATTTCCCGGATATCTCCCTTCTCCCATTCTCTCTATTAGGCCAGAAAATGCTTTTAGAAAAGTTGAACCGGATGAAACAAGGAAGGTTGACCTTCCTGCTACCACAGAGAGGCAAGAAAAAGAGATTGATAGAACTGGCTAATAAAAATGCGGCCAACCTGCTCCACAAAACGTCACAAGATCTGTTCCATTTAAAAGAGGTACAAAGTCAACTCAAACTTGACAATTTACCAAAGCGTATTGAAGGGTACGACATTTCCAACACAGGAGGGGAAGAGTCCGTGGGATCTTTGATCGTTTTTGAGAATGGAGAGCCCTTAAAAGACGACTACAGGAAATTCAAGATCAAAACGATCCAGGGTGCTGACGATGTTTCAAGTTTAAGAGAAGTTTTGTACAGGAGGTACATCAAAATCCGGGCTGGGGATGCGCCGCTTCCTGATCTTATCCTGGTCGATGGGGGAAAAGGACAGCTAAATGCGGCCGTTCAAACACTCAAGAAGCTCGACTTTGGGGATATCCCCATTGTTGCATTAGCCAAGAAAGAAGAGATCATCTTTTCTCCTCTTCATAAAAATGGACTCAAACTGGCAAAAACCTCCCCCGGACTCCAGCTTTTGCAGAGAATAAGAGATGAAGCCCACAGGTTTGCCATAACCTATCACAGGAAAAAAAGAGAAAAAAAGAGTTTCTCTTCCCTGCTGGATGACATCCCAGGTATCGGCAAGAAAAGAAAATGGCTCCTTCAAAACGCCTACACGGGTATAGAAGACATAAAAAATGCCTCTTCAGATGAGTTGGCCCGTAAGATCGGGAAAAAAGCCACCGCTGCCCTTAAAAAATCCTTTTAAAAGAAGGGGTCAAGTCTCGACATTCGACATTTCGAGGGGAAATGTCGAATGTCGAGACTTGACCCCTTCTTTTATTGGACTGCTTCATCAGATATACTAGATAAAGGGAGACAGCATATGATTTATGGGATTGGCGTCGATATCATCGAAGTGGAGAGGATTCAATCTCTCGCCGAAAAGAATACCCGGTTTTTAACAAGAATTTTCACAGAGACAGAAATCACCTACTGCACTAAAATGAAAAACAAATATCAACACTTGGCGGCCCGGTTTGCGGCGAAAGAGGCTTTTTTTAAGGCAATAGGCCGCAAAATCAATTGGAAAGAAATCGGGATAAAGAATCTGCCTTCTGGGAAGCCTGTTTTGGAGATTCTTTGCGAAGAAAATTTTCCCTTTAAAAAAGCCGATGTCTCCCTCTCCCATCTCAAGGACTATGCCATCGCAACAGTCATCCTGAGCAGCTAGGAGTTTTGGGGCCTGGCTTTCATAACGTGATTTATTTATTTCTTTTGAATCAATCCACTGTTGAAATAATTCACGTTATGAAAGCCAGGCCCCAACACCTTTGACATCTCCAGGGGTTTCTGCTACAAATAATTCAAATGTATAAATGGTTC
>CAZEWV010000630.1:0-1529 GCA_964516025.1 uncultured Eubacteriales bacterium | reverse complement strand
GGCCAGTTATTTTACCGATCCGAAAATTGTGGCTGTTGTGGGAACTGATTTTCCCGGAGACATTATCGATCTCTTCCAAAGCCGGGGTGTCGATACACGAGGTCTTAAAGTCGAGAAAGGAAAAACATTTCACTGGGAAGGGCGGTATGGACTTGATCCCAACCAGAGAACGACCATCAAAACAGAATTGAATGTCTTCCAGGATTTCAAACCGGAGCTCCTGCCCGATTACCGAAGAGCAGGTATTGTTTTTCTTGGCAACATCGATCCATCCATTCAGGAAGATATCCGTTTTCAGTTGGATGAACCCAAATTGGTCGCCATGGATACAATTAATCTCTGGATCAACACCAAACGTGAGGCTCTCCTTAAGGTCCTAAAAGATGTGGATATGTTTTTTGCCAACGATGAAGAGGTCAAGATGTTGGCAGAGGAGAATAATCTGATTTCGGCCGGAAAGAAGCTACTGAATTTGGGGCCTTCTCTAATGATTATTAAAAAAGGCGAACACGGAGTTCTTCTCCTCAGTGAAGATTTTGTTTTTGGAGCCCCGGCTTTTCCCTTTGAAAATGTCGTGGATCCTACAGGGGCAGGAGACAGCTTTGGCGGAGGTTTTCTTGGATACCTGGACAAAACACAGTCCTTTGATGAAAAACACCTGCGCCGTGCCGCCGTTTATGGAAGTGTGATGGCCTCGTTCACCATAGAAAAATTCGGGATCGATGGTCTTAAATCTTTGGCATTTGAACAGATAGAAGAAAGGTTTTCAGAATTTAAAAAACTTGTATCATTTTGAGTGTGATACACTCATTTGAAGACATCGAAAGGAAATTTAATCTTGAAACCGTTAGTCGTACTCAGCCTGGAGCAGGCTCTGACTCTAACCTACGCCACGCTTCGCATGGTCCACCTGGGTTGGCGTGTCATCAAAATCGAACCCACCCCGATTCCCGGAAGAAAGTCCAAGGGTGATCCAAACCGATATATCGGACGCCCGGTGGCCGGAGAAGACCGTCACAGTTATTTTATCTCACCCAACGTCGGCAAAGAAGCCTTGGCCATAGATCTCAAGCACGAGGAAGGGCAGAAGCTTTTGAAGCGCCTCATCCAAAAACTAGGTGTCGATGTCTTCTGCACCAACACCCTGCCTGCTCGTCATACAAAACTTGGAATTGACTATGAAACTTTGGCGTTGGCCAAAAAGGATCTCATCTGGTGCAGCATATCGGCTATGGGTCTGTCCAATCCAGAGGTTCCAGGATATGACCCCGTGTTGCAGGCGCTGTGTGGATACATGGATTTGACCGGATATGCCGACGGCCCGCCTCTTCAGTGCGGCCCTCCTCTTATCGACCTCAAAGCCGGAGACGAAGCTTTCACCCAAATTTTGCTTGCACAGATGGAGCGTCAAGAAACCGGAAGGGGAAAACAGATCGATATCTCTATGGCTCAAGCGGCCGTCTCCTGGCTTCACACTTTTCTCCCCATGCTGGACATGGGAAGCCCGCCGTCAGAATTGAAGCGCTCGG
>CAZEWV010000629.1:0-1531 GCA_964516025.1 uncultured Eubacteriales bacterium | reverse complement strand
CCATGGGATTCCATGGCTTTTTCTACTGCAGTTGTGATTTTCTCCTGCACAAAATCAACGATCGATCCATCTCTCTTTTTAATCCTAGCAAGCGTTCCCGGCATAGGTGTCTCCTTTCTTTCAGTCATAAATTAACCTCCCCTTCCCACAGCAGAGCGTCCTCCAATAATGTTAAATTATCCATCCCAAACCCTCTTTGGAACAAGAAAAATAGAGGGGTGAATAACTATATATAGTGTATGTCTTCCCTAGATACTACTAAATGTTGTGGAAACTTCATTAAAATACTCCTATTACATGTGCTTGTCAAGAGTTTTTCATCTTTTTTTTAATTTTAATGGTTTTTTCTTGAAAATGCTGTTGATTTTTAAGAATTCGAATGTAATACTCTCAAAAAAAGAGGTCACGAATGGGAAAAATAGAATTTGAAATCAGTACGCAAATCAAAGAAGAATTCATCGATTTAACATCAAAAGTGAGAAAGATCATAGAGGATTCAGGGATCAGGACCGGCATATGTACAGTTTTCGTCCCTCATACCACGGCCGGTGTCACAATCAATGAGAATGCCGATCCTTCTGTCCAATCCGATATCCTAAAAACATTAAAAACAATGGTGCCCGATACTCTCCCCTATACACACATGGAGGGAAACTCCCCTGCTCATGTGAAGGCCAGCCTCATGGGCTCTGCTGTCCAGATTATGATCAACAATGGAAGGCTGGTTCTCGGGACGTGGCAGGGCATATACTTCTGCGAATTTGACGGTCCGCGGCACCGAAAAGTCTATATCAGTGCAATCGACTGAGATATTTATAGAACGAGTTTCATCCAAGAATGGTCACACCTATTTTTTGAAGTTCATGTTTAAGATTGGTGTCAGGATTTAAAAGGATGGTCTGAAGGCTTAATTTTTCAGCGGCAATAATATTCTCTTCTCTGTCGTCAATAAAAACACTTTCTTCGGGTCTAGTCCCCGCCTCCTCTATGGCTGCCTCATAGATCCTCGGATGCGGTTTCATGAAACCCACCTCGTATGAAACCACATACTTTTCAAAAAAGAGAACCTCCGGGAATTTCCTTTTGATGAATCTAAAGCGCTCAACATCAGTGTTGGAGCATAGAACAAGCTTGTATCTAGACTGAAGTGACTTCAACAATCCCACAATCGGCATGTTGAGAGAAAAAATATCGTTATATATGAAAAAAAAGGCGGATTTGTCAATTTTAGCCTTAAATATTTGAGTGGCCAAAGAGTAAAACTTTTCGGGTGTCACTTTTCCCATATCAAAAGAGCGGCTGAGCTCCAAATGAGCCAACACCTTACTTATAACTTCATCTTCTGATAAAGGCGAAACCTCTGCGATTTTTTTAAAGAATATGTTATTGTCGAAAAAAATCAAGACGTTTCCCAAATCAGAAATGATGCTTTTAATCATGGAATTGGCCCTAGGGGCATAATATAACAAATGGGCGAATTGACAAGCAACTTTTTCCTGTGATATAAGCGCCTCATCAAGCCTTTTCAACA
>CAZEWV010000628.1:0-1537 GCA_964516025.1 uncultured Eubacteriales bacterium | reverse complement strand
TCAATCGAATCTTCGGGAATGAGTTCTGACTTGAGAAGCCTGCTGGCTTCCTCCTTCATTTCCCGGAACAAAAACGTGAATTTTGTTTTGTCTATCTTGGTCAGAAGTGTTGTGTAAGTTTTGACGAAGTTGTGCTTCAAGTCCGACATCAGCATCCCGGCCGCACAGAAAATGGACGATTCCTTGGGAATGACCATAACCGGTATTTCCAACTCTCGAGCGATCATGCAGGCATGAACCGGTCCCGCGCCTCCGGCTACGACCAGAGGAAATTCTCTCGGATCGTGTCCTCTTTTGACGCTTACTTCCCGGACTCCGGTGGCCATATTGACATTGATCACCCGGTACATCCCTGCAGCCGCCTCGAAAATATCCAGTCCTAATGGACCGGCGATTTTATCCTCTATGGCCTTGACGGCTCTGTTATAATCGAGAGGAATCTTTCCGCCGGCAAAAAAATCCTTGTCCAGATACCCCAGCACCAGATCCGCGTCCGTGCAGGTCGGCAGTTCCCCGCCCAATCCATAACAGGCAGGCCCCGGATTGGAACCGGCACTCTGAGGACCCATGCGTAAAAGCCCCCCTTCATCGACCCAGCCGATGCTCCCGCCTCCGGCACCGATGGTTACGATTCCCAACATCGGAAGAGCGATACGGAGTCTTTGGATTTCCCCTTCGGTTGTCACAAGAGGAGTTTTGTCCTTGATAAGTGCAGCATCAAAACTTGTACCTCCCATATCTATGGTCAAACAATCGGTGTATCCCTGAATAGAGGTGTATTCAATTCCGGCCACAGGCCCGGCCGCAGGGCCGGAAAGGAGGGTGACGGCTGCATTTTCGATGGCAATGTGGGGTGAGACCACACCGCCGTTGGACTGCATAATAAGGAGAACTCCTCCAAAACCGATACAATCTAATTTTTTTATCAGGCTTTGGAGATAATTTCTGAGAATAGGTCCCACATAAGAGTTGAGTACGGTCGTGGACAGACGATCATAGAATCGAATGCTGGGCAGAAAAACAGACGACGTCGTTAAATAGACATCGGGAAACAAATTTTTTATTATCTCTGCGGCCTTTCTTTCATGACCGCTGTTGGCAAAAGAATTCATAAAACAAATGGCAATGGCCTCCACGTCTTCTTTCTTGAAAAGCCCGGCAGCGTCCAGAACATCGGACTCTTGGAGTGGAGTGACCACATCTCCTTTATAATCCAACCTCTCTTCGATGGGAAACCTCAAGTATCGGGGAACCAGAGGTTTGACGTTGGTGTACCTGTTGTTGTACTGTTCTTCTCTTATCCCCCGACGCATCTCCAGGGCGTCCCTCAGTCCCTTTGTGGTCAAAAGCCCGGTCTTGGCGCCCTTCCGCGTCAGAACGGCATTGGTCGTGACCGTGGTTCCGTGAACGATGGTTGTGACTTTTTTAATAAATTCTTCCAGGGTAAGCTTTTTGGCTTGGGCCATCTCAGCCAGGCCGTTCATCAACCCGATCGACGGATCCTCCGGAGTGGACAGGACCTTGTAAATTTCCGCAT
>CAZEWV010000627.1:0-1537 GCA_964516025.1 uncultured Eubacteriales bacterium | reverse complement strand
ATGTGGACGGAAACGATTCATTTGCCCTTTTTCCAAACACACCGAATAATCCCCGGGAACCGTACAGACCTGAGGATAACGATAATGACGGTCTGTATGATGAGGACCAGACTGAGGATGTGGACGGAGACGGAGAACTCTCCACAATGTACATTGAGGATCCAAAAGGAAGTTTAAAGCTCTCTCCCGATAAACGCCGCTTCGTTCCGGTCATCGATGAGAAAGAAGAGGTTCGCAGGTTCCGTCGAATTGGCTCCGAGGGATTTGATAATGACGGTGACGGCATGATCAATGAGGATGACATCGGCGGTCCTGATCCAAATAGAAACTTTCCCTATGGTTGGAATCTTCAAGCTGGTGAATTTTATCCGATGTCCGAACCCGAAACCCGCAATGTTTTCGAGTTTCAACTGGCCCATCCCAATATTTTTGCCAGTTTTCACTACCACAACACCGGAAGGATCATCATGTTTCAGGCTCCTCCGGCCGTACAGGCCCGGAACCAACCGCCTCAGCAGCAGCAGCGGCAGCGCCAGCAGCAAACACTTCAGCAGCGGTTGGAAGCCATGCGTCAAACGAATCAATATGCACAGCTTTTCGATCGCCAGGTGGCGCCTAATTACCAGCATGACATGGATGTTCAAACAGAAATTGCCACTATGGGTGCTCGCATTTTGAAAAATTATGATGCGACTATTGCCGGGCTCAGCGGACAGGCTCATGCGTCAACTTACTACATGCTTGGAGCTTACAGCTATCTAATCGAACTTTGGGGATCTCCGGCATTTGCAGCCGACGAGGACGGCGATGGAAGAGTCACTGATGAGGAATACCTCAAATGGACCGATATCGAACTGACGGGTGAAGGATGGATCAATCCGCACAAGTTCAACCATCCTGATTTGGGAGAGATTTGGATTGGCGGGACACGGATGAAACACACACAGCGGACAGCTCCTGCCCGTTACATAGAGCAGGAAGCTTTTAAAAATTCTCAATATGTCCTTTACTGTGCCAGCCAATTTCCCAAGGTGGAAATCGATGAGGTTTCGGTCACTCCGGCTACCCAGAATTTGTACTGGATTGAAGTGGTGGTCAAAAACGACAGGATTTATCCCACTGCCTCAGACAGATCCGTTCAGCTCAAAAGAGCCGTCAAGGATAAACTTATGCTCAGTTCCTCGAAAAATATATCTGTTGTTGATATCCCTAAGGGTTCAACTATTGTCGACCCGCTTAACAACACCGCTTCAAGTGAAGCGATGACCAAGGGTTCGGCCGAATTCCAGCTCAAAGGAAAGCAGACTCTCCGGTACTGCGCGTTGGTTGAAATGAGCGGCTCTCAGGGCTGGGTGGAATTTACGATCCGGTCAAAAAATGGTGGGATGGACAAGAAAAGAGTGAATATCAAGGTAGGCAACTAGAAATTTAAAAATAATCTCAATGATACTCTTTATTTTAGATCGTTGACCTTGTTCATGAATTTTTCGATCTGAATGACAAAACGCTCGTGTGAGCCCTGGCCGATGAGACCATG
>CAZEWV010000626.1:0-1544 GCA_964516025.1 uncultured Eubacteriales bacterium | reverse complement strand
TAAAATGAATGTTGTGTTCCGTTGCCGTGATGGAGGTCCCAATCGATAATCAAGATGCGTTTTAAGCCATGTTTTTTTATCAGGTATTCGGCGGCAACAGCCACGTTGTTAAATAGGCAAAATCCCATCGCTTGAGACGCTTCAGCATGATGTCCCGGTGGACGTATGAGAGCAAATCCATTCTGGATTTTTCCTTCCATGACAGCCCTGCAGGCTTCGAGCAGACCTCCCACGGCCAGTAAGGCTGTATCGTAGGATAGAGCAGAAGTGGACGTGTCCGGATCGAGACTGACTCTGTCTTTTCCCGAAGTGTCTTTTATCATGTTTATGAGGGAAAGAGTGTGTGTCCAGGCAATCTCGTCCAAATCGGCAGCACGCGGTTGGATAGTTTCAAGGGGGAAGGAAAAGTCCAAATCGATCATGTTGTATATGGCTGTGAGTCTCTTGGGGCTTTCGACATGGAAAGCGCCCATATCGTGATCCAGATAGCGTAAGTCTTTGACTATTCCTGTCTTCAATCAGTCTTCCTGTTTAAAGAAGGGCTTCCATTTTTCCGGAGAAGGTTTTGGGGAGGCAAGGCTGATACCAATAAGCAGTGTGAGTGAAACGATCAAAGCCGGATAGATGGCAGGAATGCCTAGAGGAAGCTGCCCTTGAACCTTGTTGATGATTTCCCAAAAAATCGTTGTTGTCATTCCACCGAGGATGGAGAGAACTCCTCCTGCGGCAGTGGCTCTTTTCCAGAAAAAGACGGCCATGAGGGCCGGTGTGATGCCGGCACCATAGACAGTATAGGCCGCATAGGCGGCATTCAGTATTGTGGGGAAGAACCTGATGAGAGCAAAGGCGATCACTCCGAGAACAATAACCACAAGCCTGGAAAAGAGGATCATTTTTTTATCAGGGAGATCGGGATTGATAAAGCGTTGGTAGACGTCCCGGACTATGTTGGTGGCCGGAACAAGGAGAAAGCTGTTGGCTGTCGAAATGATAATGGCGACGATGGCGGCCATTAGAGCACACCCTACCGCTACGGGGACACCTGAGTGGGCAACAAAAATGATAATTTTCCCAGCGTCAGTTGTCTCTAATCCTTTAAAATAGCTGCTTCCGACAATGGCGATGGATTGAAGAACGACTCCTAAGAGGATCACGCCAATGATCCAGCCAATGACAGATTTTTTGGCTTCCCGTTCGTTTTTGGCCGAAAAGAAACGTTGGTACATATTGCTGTTTCCCAGAGCCAATAGGAGTGTCGGGACAAAATATCCCATGGCCTCAATCCAAGTCATATTGCCCAGGAATGCATGCGCACGCGGCGGCAAGTTGGCCACGATGGTCTCGAGTCCGCCGGCTGTTTTTATGATAAAAGGCAGGGCGATAGATATTCCTGTGATCATGATGATTCCGTTGATTACATCGAGATACGCGACAGAAAGCATACCCGCCAGCATCGTGTAAACGATAACAAATGCGGCGACAATGAGGATGGCTTCCTGTTCTCCCAAACGGCCGTCAGTTACGATATTGAGGACCCAGCCGCC
>CAZEWV010000625.1:0-1545 GCA_964516025.1 uncultured Eubacteriales bacterium | reverse complement strand
ATTTTGGATGAGTGATTCAACCTTTGATTCTGTCAATCCAGTTATTTTTAGAGTTTTTCGAACAGAATAAATTCTCTGAAATTTCAACAATTTTGGCCATACACATGTCTCAAACATTTGTTTTAGCTCTGTTGGAGGGCCAGGGAGAACGGCGATGATGTTAGAGGGGATTTCCATCCAAATTCCTGGGGCGGTCCCCTTTCGGTTGTCGAGTGATTCTGATCCTTCAATAACATAGGCCTGTTTTTTGTTCACCGAAGGCATGGGAATGCCTCGGCGTTGGAAACGCTTCTTTATTTGTTCAAATATGTCGTCCCGAAATAAAAGCTTTCGTTTGAGAGCAGAGGCCAGGACTTCCCGTGTTCGGTCATCGTTTGTTGGCCCGAGGCCTCCTGTGATAAAAACGATATGTGCTCGGACAAGGCTGTTTTGTATGGCCAATTTGAGATCATCCAAGTCGTCTCCGACGATGGTCTTGAAGTTGGCTTCTAATCCCAAATCATTCAACCGCTCGATCAGATAAAGAGAATTGGTGTCGAGAAAGTGAGGGGAGAGGAGTTCAGATCCTACAGCGATGATTTCAATTTTTGGAATAGAACTTGATTTCATTTCAAAAGAAGATAGAGATGCACAAGTATGCCTGAATAGATGGCCGCCATTATATCGTCAGTCATGATTCCCCATCCTTTGGGAAACTTTTCCAGATGTCTAATTGGATAAGGTTTGGCAATATCGAAAAGACGGAAAAGAAAAAAACTTATCAGAAGGAGAGTCCAGGTTGGATTCAGCCGAAAAAGGACCAGGAGTTGCCCCGCGACTTCGTCAATAACGATTTCGTGAGGGTCTTTCTTTTTTAAGGCCGTGGAATGGACAGAAGACGAAACGACTCCCAAAACAAAAACAAACAAAATGAGCAGGAGATAATACGCCCAATGAAGCCTGTATAGAAAAAATTTGTACATCAGTACAACAAAAAAACTTGTGAGAGTTCCCTGCCCGACTGGAAAATATCCAGCACCAAAAAACGTAGACAATAATTTTGAAAAAAATCTCATGTTTTAAAAACTCCGTATAGATCATATATATCCCGGCTGTTGATTTCAACTTTTTGTATGGAATTGATTTTGTCGACATCCTGTTCTTGAGAATCTATAAACACGACTCCATCCACTTCCGGAGCCTGCAATTGTGTTCGGCCGAGAAGAACCGAGTTGTCCTGCTCCAAATGTCCTTCAACAAGAACATCCAGACGGCGGTTGAGAAATTTTTCGTTGATAAGATAAGAAATTTCCGATTGGATGTGCATAAGTCTGTCTCTTCGGCGCTCTTTTTCGTTTGTATCTATGGGATCGCCAAGGGCGAAACTTTTAGTGCCTTGTTCAAGAGAATACATGAAGACACCGAGATGGTTGAACCTGGCTTTTCGGACAAAATGTTCAAGATTTTCAAATTCTTTCTGGCCTTCCCCCGGAAAACCTACTATCAGAGAGGTCCTAATGGCTACATCCGGGAGTTTATCCCGGATATTTCGAATCAGCTCGAGCG
>CAZEWV010000624.1:0-1555 GCA_964516025.1 uncultured Eubacteriales bacterium | reverse complement strand
CAGATTCATTTTCTCCAAAACAGCCCGGGTTGTGGTTCCCGGCCCTAAAATATAGAAGCAGTCAGTTTCCATATTCCCGACGACTTCGTGAGCGATGGCTTCATGTACATACTGTTCACTCACGGCTGAACCTGCCTTTAGTCTTTGTAATAATTTCCTTTCCCACGGTATCTTTAAGTATCCATAGAGTTTGGCCGAAAGATGTCCCTGTCTGAATTCCTCTTCATCGATATCCATGACTTCGGCTTCACGAACATTTTGTATCCGGTTCTGCACATAGAGAGAAGCCAATTCTCCGGCACTCAAGGGATTCAATGCGAAGACAGCCGAATGGATTTTAACTCCCGTGGGAATCCCAATTACAAAAAGCTCGTTTCCGACCGCACTATATATATCCCGTGCTGTTCCGTCTCCTCCGGCAAAAAGAAGCAGGTCCACTTTGGCCCCCAGCATAGCTTTGGCAGCATTTTTTGTATCCTCGGACTTAGTGTTTTTCTCTTGTGGAGAGCCTATAATCTCAGGAGAAAAGCCGCATTCTCTGGCCGCTCCCTCCCCCATCCTTCCGCTGCAGGTAATTAATGCTAGTTGAGCTGAATATTTTCTGAGGCTGTTTAGAGCATCTTTGGTTCTTGACTCTGATTGAGGAATAGCTCCCAACTCTAGAGCCCTCTCCAGGATATTCTCTCCATCCGTTCCCTTTAATCCCACACGTCCCCCCATGCCGGCGATGGGATTGATGATCAAACCTATTTTTTTCACGTCTTTACCAGATTCTAGCACAATTTTCCTTGGATTTTTATTCCCCAATTGTTTTCGGAGTGATATACTCAATATTATTCTAGATAATTCACGACTCGAGCTTGCCACAGATGCGAAGAATGAAGTGACGAAACAATCTTGTTTGTAGAGATTACCACGTCGCAAGGCTCCTCGTAATGACATGTATCGACAGTTTTCTTGAATAAGGAGGTAAAAATGGGATCACAGGACATCCATCAATATTCCGATAGTCCGTCTGGAATGAGCCGAAGATCTGTACTTAAAGGACTAGCTCATGGAACGGCTGCAGGTATGCTTTTGCCTTTCCTCGATTTCGGGCAAATGGAATCGTCCCATGACCTCCTGAAACGTAGGGCAGCTGCACTCAATCAAAAGGAAGCCACTGGGGATGAGAGATTCTGGACGCTGGTCAAGGATCAATTTCTGATCAGAAAAAATCTTATCATGCTCAATGCGGCCAATCTCTGTCCGGCACCAGCAGTCGTCCAAAGCAGGGTGATCGAGCTTACAAAAGATGTGGACAGCGATCCCTCTTCTGCAAATCGAAGGAAATTCCCTGAATTAAAGGAAAGGGCACGCACAGCTTTAGCGGAATATGTTGGAGTTGAAAGTGATGAAATCGCTATAACAAGAAATACCAGCGAGGGTAATAACTTTGTCATTAACGGTGTGACTCTTGGAAAAAATGACGAAGTGATTATCTGGGATCAGAACCATCCCACCGCCAACATCGCTTTTGATGTACGGGGTGAGCGATACGGATACAGTGTTATTC
>CAZEWV010000623.1:0-1557 GCA_964516025.1 uncultured Eubacteriales bacterium | reverse complement strand
ATCTAAAAAAGGCTCAAGAGGAAGCCCGGCGGTGTATGGATTGTGCCAATCCTCAATGTGTGATGGGTTGTCCTGTTGGGATCGATATCCCCGCCTTTATCAAGTTCATTGAAATCGGAGATTTTGTCAAAAGCATTCGTGTGCTTAAAGAAACAAATGGTCTCCCTGCGATTTGTGGGAGAGTCTGTCCCCAGGAGTCACAGTGTGAGGCTGTGTGCACGATGAAAAAGGGGACAGGAATTTCTGTTGCCATCGGAAATTTGGAACGCTTCATCGCTGATTTTGAACGTGAGCAAGGTGAGATGTTTATCCCTGAGCTGCCCCCGCCGACAGGGAAAAAGGTGGCGATTCTCGGTGCCGGCCCTGCAGGTCTAACGGTGGCCGGTGATCTGGCGAGAAAGGGCCACAACGTTACAATATTTGAAGCCCTTCATGTCGCTGGGGGTGTTTTGGTCTATGGAATTCCTGAATTCCGGCTGCCTAAAAAAATCTTAAGGGCGGAAGTCGACTACCTAAAGAAATTAGGCGTTGAAATAAAAACAAACTTTGTGGTGGGGAAGACGGCCACTATGGAAGATTTAAGAAAAGAAGGCTATGATGCCTTTTTTATTGGAACTGGAGCCGGGTTGCCGAACTTTATGCGGATTCCGGGAGAAAATTTGATCGGTGTCTATTCGGCCAACGAATATCTCACTCGTGTTAACCTCATGAAGGCGTATGCTTTTCCCGAGTATGACACGCCGGTCTTTCAATCGAAAAATGCAGTCGTTCTTGGAGGTGGAAACGTGGCCATGGATTCGGTGCGGACAGCCAAGAGGCTGGGTGCTGAAACATCGACAATCGTCTACCGTCGTTCGAGAGTGGAGATGCCGGCGCGGGTCGAAGAGGTCCATCATGCCGAAGAAGAGGGAATCAAATTTCACTTCTTAACCACTCCAACAAGATTTATCGGAGACGGCAAGGGACGCTTAAATGCGATGGAATGTCTCAGGATGGAGCTGGGAGAGCCGGATTCATCAGGCCGCCGGCGCCCCATACCCATTGAAGGCTCGGAATTCATCATGGACTGTGATCTGGTTGTTGTGGCCATCGGAAACAGCCCCAATCCTCTCATTCCACAAACCACACCAGAGCTCAAGGTTGGAAGATGGGGGAATGTCGAGGTGGATTGGGAGACCATGGCCACAAGTATGGAAGGAGTTTTTGCAGGTGGAGACATTATCCGTGGTGGTGCGACGGTTATTCTGGCCATGGGTGATGCCAGAGTCGCAGCAAAAGAAATCGATAATTTTTTATTGACAAAAAAAGGTCAAAAAAAACCTCCTAAAAAGAAAAATTGATTATAGTCATATAGATTTATTTTCGAGAGGAAAAAAATGCCTTGGGTCGACGATTACAAGAAAAAACTCGTTTCGGCAGAAGATGCTGTTGCAGATATAAAGAGCGGAGATCGTGTCTATATCAGCGGGAATGCGGCTACGCCATATGTCTTGATGAAAGCTTTGGCTTCTAGAAAGGATGAACTGAAGGATATTGAACTCGTTCATGTGCTTCTTA
>CAZEWV010000622.1:0-1559 GCA_964516025.1 uncultured Eubacteriales bacterium | reverse complement strand
TGAGCGGAATCTCTTCCTGTAAAAAGATATCCTGTGATGAAGACGCTGTCTCCAGCTCTGAGGTTTTCTATCACCTCATCTGTAACGGGGGTTGTGATATGATGTTCAGCCATTATATAAGCTCAGCACGGGGCGAAGAATTTATATCCCCATAGCATTGCATTCGTCTATCGTCTTTTGAACAGCCTCGAGAGTTGTTTGGAGCATGGCTTTTTCGTCTTCGGTCAGTTTGATCTCAAAGATTTTTTCCATTCCTTGGGCACCGATAAGACAGGGAACTCCGATGAACAAACCGTTGACATTGTATTCGCCTTCACAGAGCGCGGCACAGGGCAGAACCCGTTTTTTATCTTTAAGATACGATTCGGCTATGATGATAGCGCTCAATGCGGGGCTGAAAAAGGCCGATCCTTTACCAAACAGTTTAACGATCTCCGTTCCGGCCTTGCGGGTTCTGTCGACCACACGGTCGATTAAATCCTGATCGGCGATTTCGGTGAGTGGAACACCTCCGATGGTGGTCAATCTGGGAAGAGGAACCATGGTTGGGCCGTGCCCTCCAAGTACTGTTCCGGAAATGTCCGCGACTGAAACACCCAGTTCCATGGCGAGGAAAGATCGGAAGCGGGCCGTGTCCAGCGTGCCGGCCATTCCGATAACCTGGTGTTTTGGGAATCCTGTAACCTTGTGAAAGACATAGACCATCGCATCCAGGGGATTGGTTAGAACGATACAGAATGCATTGGGTGCGTGTTCCTTAACTCCGGTGGCTACTTTTTTTATGATTTCGATATTAGTGCTAAGAAGGTCTTCACGGGTCATGCCTGCCTGGCGGGGTTTCCCGGCCGTGATAATGACCACATCGGCCCCTTCAATATCTTTGTAATCCGAGGTTCCGCTTATGTTGGCATCATAATTGCCATGAGGAGCCATTTCCATAAGGTCCAGGGCTTTCCCTTTTGCTGGATCTTCATACTCAGGAACATCGAGAACCGTGATGTCTCCCATTTCCTTCTGAGCGGCGATCATGGCCAAAATTTGTCCAATCTGACCGCCTCCAATAAGAGCTATTTTTTTTCTCATAATAATACCTCCTTGGTTGTGATGAGAAATGAATAAATATTATATAATAATTTAATAATACCCCTAAATTGGTTTTAATCGACCTTGGTGTATTCTTTCCAGCGCGATTCTATGTTGGGATCGTTTAGGGTCTCCATCACGTAGTCGGAAAATTCTTCTCCCGTGGCCCCAGTATCCCGGCCGGTTAAAACATATTTTTTTTCATACTGGCTGCAGATATCGAGTACCATTTCGAATTTTTTCCCTTTATCAGGATATCCGATATGGCTGATGAGCATGGCGGCAGCCCTCATCATACTGGCAGGATCGGCGTATTGGGCGCGACCTTCTGAGACCATGCGGGGAGCCGATCCATGAATGGCTTCGAACATGGAATACCGTTTGCCGACGTTGGCGCTGCCGGCCGTTCCCACTCCGCCCTGAAATTCAGCGGCTTCATCTGTAAGGATATCACCATAGAGGTTGGGGAGAACCAT
>CAZEWV010000621.1:0-1564 GCA_964516025.1 uncultured Eubacteriales bacterium | reverse complement strand
ATGCTTAGGAGGAATCAATTTGAAGTTACCGGGATGAGCCAGGTCATAGCGAGCCCATGCGCATGGATAAAATTTTTGCTTAAACTTGACGACGTCTCTTAAGAGACATAAATCGCGAAAGGCCTGTTCTTTAACATAAGAGTTCGACATAAGCATGAGATCATAGTAATGCCGAGAATGGCGTAGTGGTAGGATTTTATCCTCAGAACGATGACTTTCCTGATGCAAAATTGTTGCCTTTTCCCAGAAAGTACGCTCTACACTGATTACTCGAACTCTTATAAACAATTGCTTGAAAACATCAGGAAATTCCTCAGCAGCGGAAGGAGTAATGTCATATTCCGCATTTGGAATCCATGCGGCGAGCGGCCCCACTTCCAGGTTAATTTCAGGCCTTAAATAGGTTTCCTCAAATGAAGCTGGATATTGGATTTTTATCACATCTGGCAAGTCCTCCGATATAGATCCCGTACACACTCCATCTAAGAGTTTTTCCATTTCAGGCAAGAAAACATCCCTCAAGTATTTCCTGGAACTCATAACTGTTTGTTTATTGAATCGATCCTGTTTAGTCTTGGATCGATCCAAGGTTGGATCATCCTTTGTGACTTCCTTCCAATCCAGAATCAAATCAATATCCTCAGAGAAACGCTCAATCAGCCCGAACACTTTAGAGAGAGATGTCCCTCCTTTAAACAGAATCTTATCTTTAAAAAAATCAGCGGCAAATAACCTACCAAGAATCCAACAGACCCAGAAATCCTTTTCGATGACAGCCGGAACCAAACCTCGGGCGGATGAGGTCTCTTGAAAGAGGTCCGCACGATCTCTGTCAGACCATTCAGTTGCGATTTTATCCAATGCGACCCTCCCTGCTAATGTTACGAATCGCGTCATATACCCAACCTGTAACAATCTGAGTATCCTTTAGTATCCTTGATCTTAATTCTGGATCGAGCCACTTCCGAATAGCTGTGATGACTTGTGGAGTGATCTGTTCTTTCCCCAGTGATTTCAAGGCCTGCACTACAATAGAGCTCTCATGGTACTTAAATCCAGACTCTTTGGTTGCCGTCTTGCGAAAAATCAAGGCCGTTTTCCCTATAGTGTATGAACGGTCCGGACCATCCGACAGATAGATGTATTGTCCCGGGACCTGCGTAGACAAGCCCAAAATATTCAAGGCAGCCGAACCACTGGGTTGAATGCGCCAACCAAACTTGCGTGCGATGGCACGCGCCACCTGGTCAATATTGGGACTCAATTCCTTTTTCAGTTTATCGCTGTATCTGGGATAGTCATAGACACCCCTCATGACACGTCGTATCGTTCTTTTTTTAACCAAACAATGCAAAGCGAGATCGATCGAAGAACGACTTCCCACAGGTGCAAAATCTTTTTGGGAAAATGCCCAACCCCTCCCTCGGCCATATATTCTGCTAACTATTTTATATTCTATACTATGCATAATCATAATAAGTTCCTTTTTCTAAGAAATAATACCTATTATTTCTTAGAATTACAAGCCATATATTATGTGTTTTTAAAATGGGCCTTAGGGTGC
>CAZEWV010000620.1:0-1592 GCA_964516025.1 uncultured Eubacteriales bacterium | reverse complement strand
GCGCCCACCATCGCGCCCAAGCTGGAAACAGGAGAAAGTCTGGCCATAAACGGCGTCTGTCTAAGCCTGATTAAAAAAGAAAAAAACATTCTCTCTTTTGACATTTCAGAGGAAACATACCGTTTGACAAACCTCGGCTCGCTGCGAATAAGAGACATGCTGAATCTTGAGCTTCCCGTGACTCTCTCAACACCTCTGAGTGGACATCTGGTCACAGGACATGTCGATACGACAGGAAAAATTCTCAAGATTGTTTCCGCAGGAAAAGGGAAGAGATTCACGTTTTCCTTCCCGGAAAAACTCAGGCCTTATTTTGTTCCTAAAGGATCTGTCTGCATCAACGGAATCAGTCTCACTATTGCCGACATCTCAACCCTATCATTTGATGTTGAACTCATACCTATTACTCTGAAAAATTCCAATTTGGGAGTCCTTAAAAGAGGAAATACGGTCAACATCGAAAGTGACATCATCGGCAAATACGTGTATAATTGGAAGGTTATAAATAGATAGAAATAAAGGATTATATAAATGAATCGGAAACCCCCTGTCGCCACTGTTGACGAAGCTGTTCAAGCCGTTAAGTCTGGAAAGATGATCATCATTGTGGACGATGAAGACCGTGAAAATGAAGGCGATCTAATGGTCGCCGCTGAAAAAGTGACTCCAGATATCATCAATTTTATGGCCAAACACGGACGAGGCCTCATCTGTCTTCCAATGCCGGGAGAAAGGCTGAAGGAGTTGGACCTACCCCTCATGGTGTCAGACAATACTGCAGCATTTCAAACGGCTTTCACCGTTTCTATCGACTCCAAAGAAGGGATCACAACAGGCATATCGTCCTTCGACAGGGCTAAAACAATCCTGACTGTCATCGATCCCAAGACAAAACCTTCAGATCTTGCGCGCCCGGGACACATTTTTCCTCTGCAGGCCATGAATGGAGGCGTTCTCGAAAGGGCAGGCCAGACCGAAGCGGCCATCGACATCACACGAATGGCAGGCCTGACAACGGCAGGAGTCATCTGCGAAATCATGAACGAAGACGGAACTATGGCTAGAATGCCGGAACTGATAGAGTACAGTTTGACGTATGACATCCCCATTTTGACCATCACCGACCTTATCAAATACAGGATGAAGAACGAGACGCTTGTCACTAAGATTGAGGAAACTGAACTCCCCACAAAATACGGGGAGTTTAAACTGCTTGTTTACAAAGACAGCATACAAAAAGAACACCATCTCGCTCTGGTTAAAGGACACATCAAAGAGGGGGAACCCACTCTGGTCAGAGCTCATTCCCAGTGTTTGACAGGAGACACCTTTGGCTCCATCCGATGCGACTGCGGAGATCAACTCCACCTCTCCATGGAAATGATCCAAAAAGAGGGAAAAGGCGTCATCCTGTATATCGTCAATCATGAGGGAAGAGGAATTGGGCTGATCAACAAGATAAAAGCCTATGCGCTCCAGGATAATGGAATCGATACGGTTGAGGCGAACGAAAAGTTGGGTTTTAAACCCGATCACAGAGATTACGGTATTGGCGCTCAAATACTCGTTGCTCTCGGAGTCACAAAACTCCG
>CAZEWV010000619.1:0-1598 GCA_964516025.1 uncultured Eubacteriales bacterium | reverse complement strand
TTTATCCCACGTGGGCTCGTTATAAAGGCTGTACTTACTTTTGCGATCAATGTCATGCCATCACGGTTCCGGATGTCATTGCCAGGGTAAAAAACCGAATCCTTTATCGTCTTAACAAGTTAGCTGACAATAGCCTTGGTTCTGAAATCAGGGTCAAGGCGCCATGCCCTTCTCACAGGTTCCCTGAAAAGAATAAGAACGGAAAAGAAATCAAAAGACCCAGGATCGAACTCTTCGCTTGCAGGCTTGCTTTTGCCGATGGGGAATTGTCTGAAGAACAAAAAAATACAGCTATACTTTTTGGGGTTGAAGATGAGCTCAGGAAACAGAATTTGTGCATACAAACCATCCGGTCTAACGTTTCCTCCATTAACTTCGAAGATGGGTCAATCACTATCTCGTGCCCGAAACTTCCAAAAGACACCGATGCCCGAATCGGGGTCCGCCGCAACCCCAAGAACCCGAACAAAAAGGAAAAGATCTTTGGTTACAACCTTGTCCTGTCAACATCGGTCGAGATTCAGCTTAAGATTGAACTCCCTGTTGCAATCACCAACATTGCTGGAAACGCGGATGAAGGAAGTCAAATTATCGAAAATAGAGAGCAGTTGCACAGTCATCATGAAGCCGATGTAAAAATTGATATTGCTGATGCGAAGTACGACATCATCAAGAATTACGAATATATTCGAGGTAAAGGGTCCATCCCTGTTATCGACTACAATCGAAGGAGGGAAGATCTCTCCAAAACCGCCATTCTCAACAGGGGTTATGATCAAAATGGATGGCCTTTTGCGCCTTGTGACCTCCTTACGCGGCCTAATGGATTTGATCAAAAGCATCAGCGCTTGACCTTCTGTTGTTTCAATCAGTGCCTGAAACTCAAGCAAACAGCTTTGCAGAATTTACAGGAACGCTACGATATCTCTCAATGTCCTCATATGCACAATCGAAACGGTTTTTCTAAACACATGTCTGTCAAAGAACATCCTCGATTGATTAATGAAATTCCCAGGGGGTCGAAACGCTACAACACCATCAAAAAAATGCGGTCCGCTTCTGAGCGCGTCAATAGCACTATCAAAGAAGATATCAAAATCCTTGAAAAACCTCGGATCATTGACGGATTCAGGGCCAACATCCTGGGGCAGATGGCTGGGATTACCTTACTGCTCAAACGCGCTTTCTCCTTTATTGTCAGGATTACAGGTCAGTTCCGAAAACTCTTTAAGACCAACGACCCGGCTATCAAAAAAAAGCTTCAACCTCCTTTCATCCCTAAATCCATCCGAAAGGTCATTCAGCTGGAATGATTCTTCCAGCACTTGCCACCATCCTCCATACATGCCCTACCAGATAAAAACCAGAGGATAGCTATTGCCTCTTGCAGGACAACTCTGTCTCTCAGGCCCTACATCCTCCCCCGTCTACGCTGATTGCACCTCACCTTCTCTGCTTCCACCCCAATAACCGACGTCATCGGCCATGATCAACTCAGCCCGCCGGCTCCGTTCCGACAATAGGCCACTTATTAAATCTCCTCCATGAGCAACATAGCTCAGAATTATCTCAGAATCATATCGCCGACCGATTGGCAT
>CAZEWV010000618.1:0-1601 GCA_964516025.1 uncultured Eubacteriales bacterium | reverse complement strand
GGTGGAATAGTGGCACTTGTTCATGCCGGTGCCCGAATCAGTGAACCGGGTTGTCTTGGCTGTATTGGAATGGGGCAGGCGCCTGGAACCGGGCAGGTCAGTCTGCGGACGGTTCCACGAAACTTTCCTGGGCGTTCTGGGACAAAAGGTGATCAAGTTTATCTGTGTTCTCCCGAAACCGCCACTGCCTCCGCACTTAAGGGAAAAATTACAGATCCCCGTGATTTGGATAAAGAGATGGAGTTTCCTGTCATTCAGGAGCCAAAACACTACCTTGTAGATCAGGCCTGTCTGATTGGTCCTTTAGGGAAGGATCAGAGAAAAAAAATAAAGATCATACGTGGTCCAAACATCAAGCCGTTTCCCGAGTTGGATGCCTTGGAAGAGACGCTTTCCGCTCAAGTCGTACTAAAGGTTGGCGATAATATCTCTACGGATACAATTATGCCGGCAGGGAATAAAATACTTCCATTAAGATCCAATATTGAAGCCATCAGTGAGTACGTGTTTTATCCGGTCGATCCTGAATTTCACAAAAAATGCAAAGATGTTGGCAATGCTGTTGTAGTTGGAGGCGAGAATTACGGCCAGGGCTCAAGCCGTGAGCATGCGGCCTTAGCACCGCGATTTCTGGGTGTCCGTGCTAAGATTGTGAAAAGTTTTGCCCGGATCCATAAGGCCAATCTCTGTAATTTCGGTATTCTGCCGCTTTTATTCATGAAGCCGGAAGATTATGATGTATTTCAGGACGGGATCCAAGTGTTGTTTCCCGATGTGCGTGAGCACATAATGAGGGGTGATGTTGAAATTCCGGTTGAAATAGGGGAAAAGAGAATAATCACTTTGCTTGAAGTGTCTGAAAGACAGAGGTTTTATCTTTTGGAAGGAGCGGCTTTGAATTATGTTAGGAAATCTTTGAAGAGATAAAAAAGAATTTCAATAAATGAAAAGCATCGTTTTTAATTTTCAGGGTTTTCAAGACAGAGTCAAGAACAGATTGTCCTTGTGGCAGAAAGAAGACTTTGTCGTTAGACTTCAGGCAAAAGATCCTTCTCTTTGGTTTCCCTCTCCGCAAGAGGGTATAAGCGACCGCCTTGGGTGGCTGGAATTGCCAGAAAATATGTCTAATAAACTGGATGATTTTAATTCTTTCCGTGAAGATGTGAGAAGCGAACAATACTCTCATGTTGTGTTGTGCGGAATGGGAGGGTCAAGTTTATCCCCAGAAGTTTTTCAGAATATATTTGGAAATGCACCGGGGCATCCGCAATTTATTGTATTAGACAGCACTCATCCAATGGCGGTCAATGATGTTGAAAAAGGAATTAATCACAAAAAACCACTTTTTATCATCTCTAGTAAATCTGGAACAACGCTTGAAACAATGTTTTTGTTCTATTATTTCTGGGATAAAATAGGCTCTCAAACACAAAATCCCGGCCAGCATTTTGTTGCCATAACTGATCCGGACACGCCGCTTGAAAAACTGGCCCTACAGAGAAAATTTCGAAAAATATATTACGCTCCTACAGACGTTGGAGGCCGGTATTCCGCTCTGTCTGAGTTCGGACTCCTGCCCGCTTCTGTTATAGGTGTGGATG
>CAZEWV010000617.1:0-1602 GCA_964516025.1 uncultured Eubacteriales bacterium | reverse complement strand
AGGGGAGATGAACCATGCCCGCTCGTCCTCCAAACGGATTTCGCCATCATCTTCCCAAAACTGTTCTTTGCACAGAAGTTGTGACACCTTCTCCTTTTCTTAACTTGAAAAAAGGGAGAGCGGGAAGTATATTTGTTAGGCTGTTATGGCCAAAAAGAAAACAACCACTCCGATGATGGAGCAGTATCATCGTATCAAGGCAAAAAATAAGGATGCGCTGTTGTTGTATCGTCTGGGAGATTTTTATGAGATGTTCTTCATGGATGCCAAAATTGCTTCCCCAATTTTAGGGATCACACTGACGTCCCGGCATAAAGTACCGATGTGCGGAGTTCCACATCACGCCATTGATTCCTATTTGGTGAAGCTTCTCAAACATGGTCACAAAGTGGCTATCTGCGAACAGGTCGGGGATCCAAAACTGTCAAAAGGGATTGTTGACCGAGATGTTGTGAAAATCTTAACACCGGGTACGGCTGTTGAAATCGAACTGGATGGGGCCAAGGAAAATATATATGTTTCGAGTCTCTATCTTGAGGAAAATGGATGGGGTTTGGCTGTTGTGGATCTGGCCTCCGGACAGATGAGAACAGTGCAGAGTTTTTCTCATGAACCAAGACATCTGTCCGATGAGCTGTTTAAGATTTCTCCCAAGGAAATCATTTTCCCGGAAGGGCAAAAGGATCAGATATTAAGCGTTCTTAGCAAAAATGATTTACCAACGGTTTTGAAAAGTCCTCGCGAGGATTGGACTTTTGATTTTACTCAGTCGAAGAATCTCTTGCAGGATCACTTTGGAGTCAAATCTCTTGCGGGATTCGATTTGACCGATAAAGACCTGGCTGTCTCTGCTGCCGGAGCTCTTTTCCTCTATATCAAACAACTCAGAAAGGATTCTCTATCTCTTATTCATTCGATTTCCTATCTTCCTTCCGATTTATCCCTGATTCTGGATACCGCAACGATCAAAAACCTTGAACTTCTAAAAAACTTGAGGGATGCCAGCGTGAAGGGCTCCCTTTTAGATGTTATTGATTTTACCGTCACATCCTTGGGCGGCCGACTTCTTAAGGCCTGGCTTTTACATCCAATTCAGAGTTTGCCGGAGATCGAGACAAGGCTTGATTCAGTTGAGGAATTCCTCAACAAAATTATTGAACGGCAGAAAATCAGAGAGGATTTAAAAGGGATTCATGATCTGGAGCGTTTGACTGGGAAGATTTCGTTGGGTGTGGCTCATCCCAGAGATGTGGTGGCGTTAAAAAAATCACTCCTGCCTCTCCCTCTGCTGCAATCACAATTGAGCTCCATCCAGGCCGAAAAGGTGAGGCGTATGCATAGAGAGTGGGATAATGCCGAGGACATCGTACCGCTCATCGAGTCGGCCATAATGGACGAACCCGCGTTTTTGCTGACAGATGGTGGAATCATAAAGGAAGGATATTCTTCTGAATTGGATGATTTGAGAAAAATCAGCCATTCCGGAAAAACCTTTATCTCCGGACTTGAGAAGAAGGAACGCGAAAGAACAGGAATCTCTTCCCTGAAAATTCGCTACAACAAGGTTTTTGGATATTATATCGATGTCACAAAACCGAATCT
>CAZEWV010000616.1:0-1603 GCA_964516025.1 uncultured Eubacteriales bacterium | reverse complement strand
TGTCCCTTTTTGATTTTTTTAATAAGAGATGCCATAACAACAGTAGGGTAATACATTGCTTTTGTCGATTAAAGCTATTATTATCAGTTGGATAGAGAAGAATTTTCCTTGCTTTTTTCAGTAAAGCGGAAACTTAGGCTAGTCCTCAAATCCAACAAAAGACCTTTTTTTGTAAGACAAACACCTACAAAGAAAAGAGAAGAATCCTTACAAAAAAATCAGAGTTTGTCCGATAGTACAAACTCATTAATTATTCTACATTAATTTGGAGAAATGGAGTTGTTAATCTCATGTTCAAAAGGATCATCTGTCGGTTCTATAATCCTCTGTTCAAACTTTATGTGAGCTAAAACAGAAAAATGGAAGATGAAAGGGAATACAAGTTCCTTCTAATTAAATTTTGATGGACCGATGATCCAACCAGGGCCACTTTTCCTTTTATGGAGGCAAAGGGCGTTATCGAGGCAGGGCATGAGACCGGCATCATCCTGATGTTAGAGGCCGCGCCGTTAATCAAGGACAACATTGCGGCGCAGGTCCAAGGATATTTGGTGTGCCGCCAACGCCTACGCCGGATACGATCGTGTGGTGACGTTCTAGAGGTCTTTGTTCAGCACGTGTTGGTGTGCAGGATTTTCGCCGGAACTCATCATACTTCCATCTCTGAGCAAGATCGTCCGCGTCGAAAATTTCACATTCTCCGGATTGTGTGTTATCATAATGATCGTCTGTCCTTTTTCGTAGAGAGCCTTGAATAACGCCATAATTTCTTTTCCTGTTTTTGAATCCAGATTTCCGGTGGGCTCATCGGCCAGCAAGATGGGTGGTGAATTGACCAGGGCTCTGGCGATCGCCACTCTCTCCTGCTCTCCTCCTGATAGTTGATCGGGAAGCCTATTCTCCTTCCCCTTCAATCCTGTCTCTTCCAGAACTTTCTCAGCCAACTTTACCTGATCCCTGTTCGTAATCTCCATAATAGCAAGAGGAAGCATGACGTTTTCTATCACAGTAAGATAAGGGATCAAATGGAAGGATTGAAAAATAAAACCTAAATATTCCCTTCTGAAATCGGCCAACCTTTCCAAGTGAAGATCATAAATAGGAATCTCATCGACTATTACATTCCCTTCAGTAGGGTGGTTGAGGCCGCCCAGAATCGTCAGAAGAGTCGATTTTCCCGAACCCGAGGGCCCCATTACCGCTACGAATTCCCCCTGTTCGATGGTGAGATCCAAATTATTAAGAGCCATCACATATTCTTCCCCGCTCTTGTAGGCTTTACTCAGTTTATTAATCTCTATTAAACTCATTTTTGCACTCCTGTAAGCAACGGTTTAAAGTGATCGCAGAGCATCCGTGGGATCCATCCGTGAGGCATGATTTGCCGGATAAGCACTTGAGAGGATCCCGATAAAAACTGAAAGAAAGACCGCACTCACTGCCAATATTGGATCCAGGCTCCATTTTCCCGGCTCAATCCCCGTGACTATAGGGCCAAAAATCTGAGACAATCCCTGCCCAAGAATAAATCCCAGAACTCCTGCAATTAAAGACATGATAAAGGCTTCCAAGAATATAATTTGTATGATATGAGATTTTCGAA
>CAZEWV010000615.1:0-1608 GCA_964516025.1 uncultured Eubacteriales bacterium | reverse complement strand
TTTTAAAAATTCTGGAATATTAGCCAAGCTTCTAGATTCTTTCCAGCTTACAATAGACAAGGACAGCGGATCCATCGAATCCTTTAATTATCAAGGAAAAGAGCTCATCTCACGGCCGCTCGCCCCCAATTTCTGGCGCGTTCCCATAGACAACGACAATGGCAACAGGATGCCCGAACGTCAGTCTGTCTGGCGCACAGCAGGCCCTGGAAGAGTAGTAAGCAATATTGATGTCCAACAATCCGATCCCAAAAAAGTTCGTATCCAGGTTGATTATCTTCTTCCGGCTGGGAAATCAGATTTATCCGTCACCTTCACTATTTTTGGCAGTGGAGATGTTGTCGTAGAGAGTTCATTCAAGCCGGGAATGGAGCTCCCCAACCTGCCGCGGTTCGGGATGCAGATGGGAATCCCGAAAGAGTTCGACACAATAACCTGGTACGGCCGTGGGCCTCATGAGTCCTACTGGGACAGAAAAACAGGTGCCGCTGTTGGGCTTTATTCCGGATCCGTCGAGGAGCAGATTCATCCCTACATAAGGCCTCAAGAGGTCGGGAATAAAACCGATGTGCGGTGGGTGACATTGACGAATCAGGACGGCGCGGGTTTACGTGTCACAGGTTTGCCCCTGTTAAGTATCAGCGCATGGCCTTTTTCCATGTCCGATCTAGAAAGAGCAGAACATACCTTCGAACTCAACACCCGCAGCTTAGTGACCCTCAACATCGATTATAAGCAGATGGGTGTTGGAGGTGACAACAGCTGGGGCGCCAGGCCGCATCCGGAGTACACGCTTCCCGCAAAATCCTACACATATTCATTCCGCATCACCCCACTGTCGAGAGTAGAGAACAAATAAGAAAATGCAGGAATTACGAGTCGAGATGACAAAAATGGAAGAAAAATACCCCGAGCTTACCGACATATCCGATCCCCCCGAGGAACTCAAAGAAGAAGCCGCCAAGATGGAAGAGCTGATGTCAAAAATGATGTCGACCATGATGAAGGCCGCACAGTATGCCGACGATCCCGAAGTGCAAAAAGCACAGGCAGAATTTCAGGAAGTTATGAAATAAAAATTAAATGGGGACAGTCCCCCTTTTTTACCAGATGGGCCACCCCTTCCGTTCAGTAATACGGAACCTCTGGGAGAAGGTCTTTCCAGCAACTTCCATGGAAACGACGTACTCGCCGGGATCTACAAGCAGTCCGGATCTCCTTTGCCTTTGACCCTGTTCACCACTTCTCTGCCGGCGCATGTTCCAGAATACCCGATTGATACCTTTTTTGCTTTTGCTGTCGAGCTGTCCCAGGATCTCTCCATCGGGATCTGAAATAGTCATTTTAACCGGACTGTCCGTTTCTTCCTTTAAATAGTAATTGAACACCACGGCATTCGGTTCATTGGGAGTCGAAAGATGCCGGTTCCCATAGAGGTTGTAATTCCCCCATCCCCGCGTCACTCTCTGGACTGTAGGTTCCACCTGAAAAAAATGGGCGTCCTGTCCCAGGATATTGCTGTTGATCTCCTGAAGAACAGAGATATCCGTGATGTAAAGCCCACGGCCGTATGTCCCGATGATCAGGTCGTTTTCCCTGGGATGAACG
>CAZEWV010000614.1:0-1608 GCA_964516025.1 uncultured Eubacteriales bacterium | reverse complement strand
TCCGAGTTCAAATTTCCCGTAGGTTCATCCGCCAGTATCAATTGGGGATTGGTGATAAGAGCACGGGCGACAGCCACTTTCTGCTGCTGACCGCCGGACAATTGATTGGGAAAGAGGTTTTTTTTGGCCACAATATTAAATCTGTCGAGCATATCCGCCACACGGCTTTTCCGCTCTTGGCCTTTAATTTTTTTATACAAAAGTGGAGTCTCCAGATTTTCATAGACTGTTAAATCATCGATGAGGTGATAACTTTGGAACACAAAACCGATGTGGTGTTTGTGAATCTCAGATCGCTGTTTCTCACTCAAGCTGTGAGCTTCTTTATCATAAAACATGTAATCCCCACTGGATGGGGAATCAAGCATGCCTAGGATATAGAGAAGGGTTGACTTGCCAGCCCCAGAGGGCCCCATGATCGTTAAAAACTCGGCTTCAGCCACATCGAGATCAACATTTCTAAGAACAAAAGTCTTAACGAAACCAGTTGAATAGAACTTGGTGATGTCTCTCAATTTAATCATATTGAGCCTCCTCAATAGACATATTCTTTCAGTAATAATAGGGACATTCTAAAATCCTGTCGAAATTAGATCTTAAACTCTTTGTGAATATTTTCAGAGACGACGTGTCCGTCGAAAAGATGAATGATACGATGACTGTGTTCGGCATAAGCAGGAGAATGAGTGACCATAACGATAGTGGTCCCCGCTTCATGAAGGTCCTGCATCAATTTCATCACTTCCTCACCATGAGCAGAATCCAGATTTCCCGTAGGTTCGTCAGCTAGAATGAGTTTCGGTTTAGCCACAACAGCCCTGGCAACGGCCACACGCTGCTGCTGTCCACCGGACAATTGTTGAGGGAAATGGTTTTTCCTCGCAATGATTTCCACCCGCTCTAGTGCTTCAGTAACTCTTTCTTTTCTTTCCGAGGAAGAAAATCCAAGATACAGAAGCGGCAGTTCTACATTTTCATAGACTGTCAGCTCATCGATAAGATTGAAGCTCTGAAAGATAAAACCAATGTTTAATTTTCTTAAACTGGCTCTCTGCCTTTCGGAATAGCCGGACACTTCTTCTTCGAAAAAATAATACTTCCCTGAGGATGCCTTATCGATCATCCCTAGAACATTCAGCAGAGTGGATTTTCCACATCCGGAAGGTCCCATGATGGCCACATACTCACCCTCTTTGATTTCAAGGCTGATGTTGTTCAAGGCCGTTGTTTCCACTTCTTCTGTGGTGTAAATTTTGTTAAGATCTTCAGTTTTAATCATACTTTCCTCCAAAAATTTTTAAACTCAGTATCCTTAACGGTTTTCGTTTTGTCTTTTCAAGACTAAACGCTCCATGTTTCCATAATTTTCATAGCCCGAGGTGATAACCTGGTCCCCGGGTTGAAGCCCTTCGAGAACTTCATAGACATCGGTGTTCCACCGTCCAACCCTAATGCTCGTTCTTGTGGCCGTACTCCCAGATTCATCCAGAATGTAAATCCAGTTCCCTCCCGTTGTCTGGAAAAATCCTCCCCGGGGAAGGAGAATAGCTTCAGATATATCACCCAGCTCCAAACGGATATGGAACGTCATTCCTCGAGTGATATTCG
>CAZEWV010000613.1:0-1611 GCA_964516025.1 uncultured Eubacteriales bacterium | reverse complement strand
TTCCGTTGGTGCTATGATTCTTCTTTTCTTTGGCGGATACAAAATGGTTGAAAGTGTCATTAACGATACGACCACTCCCCTCCTTATTAAGGTGGGAATTCTGGTACTCCTGGGAGGATTCGCCGTGTTGTTGATCTCGGTCTTGAGGGAACGGCTTTTTGTCCGCCAGAGAGAACGGTACAAGGAGGTTGAGAAATGATTTTAGTGACTACAGATTTCATTCCCGGAAAAACGATCGTAAAAGGCCTTGGTCTAGTCCGTGGAAATACCATTCGGGCCCGACATTTAGGCCGTGATATAATGGCCTTTTTAAGAGGTATTGTGGGTGGAGAAATCAGAGATTACACAAAGATGATGGCGGAGTCCCGGGAGCAGGCTCTGGACAGGATGGTGGAGGAGGCCGAAAGTCTTGGAGCTAATGCCATCATCAGTATCCGTGTCACGACATCGATGATTATGCAGAGTGCCTCGGAGATTTTAGCCTACGGTACTGCCGTTGTCATCGAGTGATTCGATTTGACACAATGCCTAAGGTTCTTTATTTTCGTTCCCAAGTTACTGCAATTCTTTTTCTTTTCATATTTTCAATTCTGCTCCCAGCTCAAGCCGCGAGGACCTTTGAAAGAGGAGAGCTGTCTATTTATTTTTTGGGAGAAAAAGTCGGCTATGAAGAATATGTTTGGGAGGAACATGAACTGGGATATCGTCTTTCTGTTAAAGGACGGATGACCAAGCCTGTAGTCATCGAGGTGGAAAGCCTGAAAATTGAACTGGATAGAAGTTTTATTCCCCTTCGATATTCCTTTATAGGCTCTTTGGGTGGGATTCGACAAGAAGTCTCAAGCGTCATTTCTGAGGGTGACGTAGTCAATACGATTCTCGTGAATAGGCAGGAACAAAGCCTGCGGAACAAAATTAGGAGGGATGCTTTCCTTCTCCCAAATCCCCTATTTTCGCCCTATCTTGTGATCGCCAAAAAATATGGATGCAGGATGGAGGAAAAGAAAAATTTATCCGCCTATATCATCCCTCAGCTCGAAATGCCCTTTACGCTCGAGCCAAGCGTAGAAGACCCTTGCCTTCTTCTCATGCAGATCAATGGCATTCAGATGGAACTCGAAACAGATGATCGTGGTCATTTGACAATCCTCCAGATCCCTTCCCAAAACCTCAGGATTACAAATGTTTTTTCATCTTCCCATTGATATTTATTCACCCTCAGTCCCTTAGAATTCACTGCGCTTTTCACCCCAAAAGATGATTGTCTAAGGCCCCGCTCCCTCTTAAAATTTAAGGCTAGAAGTTCGTGACCCATGCGACAGTGCTACAAAATTATATTCTTTGTGTTGTTCTATGTCTCTGCCGCGGCATGGGTACAAAGTGGCGAAATTGGCATAATCAGTGAGCTGACACACACAAAGAATGCCCAGCGAGGAGAGATCTACGAAACGAGAATCGTTTTAAAAAATTTCGGGGCCGATATAGCCGGCATCAAAGTCTTTCAACGGGATTTTTCCTATGATTCTGAAGGCAACCAATTTTTTTACGAAAAAGGAACCCAAGCGAGGTCCAATGCCAACTGGATCAAGTATTCTCCACAGCAAAAGAACC
>CAZEWV010000612.1:0-1614 GCA_964516025.1 uncultured Eubacteriales bacterium | reverse complement strand
AGACCGAACAGGCAAGTATCAAAGAAGACCAAAAACAAATTCCTCCCCAATTCCAGGTGGTTTTAACCAAATTGGATGCACTCGATACCAAGCTTAACAACTTTTCAGCCGAGCTTCTTGAAATTAAAGAAATCGTCCTGACGCCTCCTGAGCATCAACCCCTATTACAATCAGAGCAGGTAGACAGTAAAGACTCCCCCCCTACAGAGCAGACAGAGACTAAAGAAGAAAAACTGGGTGAGGAAGAATTAGTCGAAGAACCACAGGAAGACCTGGAGGAAAGTCCTGAAATTCCTCAACTCTCACCTCAAGAAGTTTATAATATTGCCTATTCAGATTATCTCAACGGCAATTATCAGCTGGCCATTGATGGATTCACTCTTTATCTCGAGCAGTTTTCCAGCAGCCCTGTTGCCGACGATGCCGCCTACTGGATAGGGGAATGTTACTTCAGTCAGGATAAATTCGAAGAAGCCGCTGTACATTTTACCGAACTGATACTTAACTTTCCAGAAGGAGACAAAATCCCTTCCGCATACTTAAAAAAAGGAATAAGCCTCCTAGAATTGGAAAAAAAAGACGAGGCCTTGTCTGTTTTCAAACTCTTGATCAGCAAGTATCCCCTTGAAGATGAAACAAGGATCGCCCAAGAAAAAATAAAGGAGATTCGATAGGCAAATGCGTGACATTAACAGCATGAACAAGGTTATCCTTATCGGACGTCTGGGTCAAAATCCTGAATTGAGGTATATCCCTCAGACCGAAAGAGCGGTGGCCAATTTTACTCTAGCCACAAACGAAAAATATTATAATCCAACCACCAATGAAAGCGATATTCGAGCGGAATGGCACAAGATTGTCGTATGGGGAAAACAAGCGGAATTTTGTGAAAAATATCTGACCCAAGGGAAACAAATACTCGTAGAGGGAAAACTTCGGACACGGAACTGGCAGGACAAAGATGGAAATAAGCGATTCACGACAGAGATACATGCACAGAATATTGTTTTCCTCGGAAAGAGAGAGGACTCGGCCGCAGAACATGATTTTGAAGAACGCAAAGTTTCTGAATTCCCAAGTGAAAAGTCCTCCCCTGAAGCTGCTGAAGAACCCTCCCCTGAAGTTGTGGAAGATGATGATGAAGTTCCCTTCTAGATAAAAGCCTGCCGGGATTATTCCTTTTAAGCGTAAAAAATTCATGGCCAAAAATGACCTCACCCCCAAGGAGAAACAATTTAGAAAAAAAATTATAGAAGACCATAGGCCTTGGGGAAAATTCCGTTCATTCCCGTACAAAAATGCCTCCAGTATTAAGATAATAACTGTTTATCCCAAAGGATCCCTCTCCCTTCAATTCCACGCCCACAGGAGTGAATTCTGGATTGTGCTTGATGCCGGTTTAGAGATAACAAAGGGAGACAAAGTCTGGAAATCCCGCAAAAACGAGGAAATTTTCATCCCACAAAAAGTCCCTCACCGTGTCCGGAATTTGGGGAAACATCCTGCTCGAATCATGGAGATTTGGGTAGGGGACTCAGATGAATCAGATATCATTCGCATTAAGGATGACTACGGAAGAAATTAACCTTCTACTCACTTCATCTGTCCCATCAA
>CAZEWV010000611.1:0-1626 GCA_964516025.1 uncultured Eubacteriales bacterium | reverse complement strand
CAGGTCTTTGACGCTTTAAAACATGGGCAGTTCTACAGCGCCATCGATGCCGCAGCTCGGGCCGAGGGTTTCCGCTTCTGGTGTACGGCTGCAGAGAGCACAATCCCTATGGGTGGAAGTGGTATCCTGGAAGATCCTGCAACTCTCTATGTCCATCTCCCCTTATCTATCTCCAAGGAAACTCATATTATTTTCAACGGCCAATCGATTCTTCAATCCCCGGATGATACAATTGAGTTTCATGTTGAGAAACCTGGAACCTACAGGATTGAGGTGTATCTCAAGGAAAGGTCCCCTTTAAACAAGAGGATCCCCTGGATTCTCTCAAATCCCATCTTTCTCAAGGAGAAAACACAATGAAAGATGTTGACATCAAAAAGATGAAGAGCACCATCAAGAGCTTCAAGAACAAAAAAGTCCTCGTTCTGGGCGACATCATGCTCGATAAATACATCTGGGGAGATGTCGTGCGGATTTCTCCAGAAGCCCCCGTGCCTGTTGTCAAAGTCAAAAAGGACACCTCCTGCCTGGGTGGGGCAGGAAACGTCTGTCGGAATCTCGAAAGTCTGGGAGCCTTCCCTCTTCTTGTGGGGATTACAGGAGAGGATGCTGAGGCCGAATGGATAAAAGCTCATGTTCCAGACAGTAGAGGGATCTTTACGGACAAAAAACGCCCCACGAGTGTCAAAACCCGAATCGTAGCGCACCAACAGCAGGTTGTCCGCGTGGACAGCGAAAAGGTCTCCTCCATTTCCTACAAACAGGCTGAGAAAATTCTCGAATTCATCATGAATGAAAACTTCGACGGGATCCTCATCTCCGATTACAATAAGGGCGTCATCACACGGTCCCTAATGACAAAGCTCCTGGCCTTTACAAAAAAGAAAAGAATCCCTGTGTTTGTTGATCCCAAGATTGAAAACTTCCCGCTTTTTTCTCCGATTAACCTTATCACCCCTAACAATCATGAGGCCGAACGGATTATTCATCACGCCTGCACGGAGGATTCCGAAGTGGAAAAAGCCGGGAAAAAAATATTCCAAAAAATCTCAACAAAATACATCATCATTAAACGCGGCGAGCGCGGCATGACGGTGTTTGAAAAGGGACGAAAATCTCTTCACATCCCATCCCTCGCCAGAGAAGTCTATGATGTGTCCGGGGCCGGGGACACCGTAATTGCTGCAGCCTCTCTGGCCCTTCTCTCGGGAGCATCCATTCTAGAGGCGGCCTACCTGGCCAACACCGCTGCCGGCATTGTAGTCGGTAAGATCGGAACCGCCACCGCCTCGGCTTCAGAACTTCTTAAAGCCCTCTAGTAATATTGGGGTGAGATCGCCGCGCTACGCTCGCGATGACAAAGAACTCGCGATGAAATTGACAATGTAGCTACATTGTGATATTGTGTAGCTACATAAGGAGTGACAATGAGTTCCGTAGGAATAAGAAATTTGAAGAATAAATTGAGTTTATATATGAGAAAAGTTAAAAAGGGAGAAATCCTTTCTGTAACAGAGAGAGGAAGAACCATCGCCTATATAACTCCGGCCTTAGATCAAACCGAAATCAAAGAAATTCAAGCCATGATATTAAGCGGCCTTGGCACATGGAAAGGAGGGAAACCTA
>CAZEWV010000610.1:0-1648 GCA_964516025.1 uncultured Eubacteriales bacterium | reverse complement strand
GATGAGAGACTGAAGGTTTTTTCCAGTTAAATTTCCCATCTAGTCAGATTTTTATAAAAAAATAAGGCCATGTCAAGATAAAATTTCGATTTTTCACACTCTGCAACAATCTCTTTACAAACTTTTCTCTCGGATAATCAATGGACAAACCCGACTGGAGGGGGCACATCGGCCGGTGTGATAGGCCCAAAGTTGTCCTCATATCTCTTGACATTTGATTGTAGAGCCTCCAAAAACCTCTTCACATGGGAGGGACTGAGCAAAATACGGGAAATCAGTTTTCCAGCAGGACCATCGGGAAAGAGGAACGCAAAATCAAAGATAAACTCCTCTTTGGTATGGCGGATCGCCGCAAGATTGGAATATTGACCAAGAGCGACTTTTTCATCCACCTTGATATCAATCTTTTTCTCCTCCATATGACCTCCTCCTCAATTCATTACTTTGGGATTCTTACTTTAAAGGATAGTACACTAATTTTGCGCAAATAGGTAATTCAATTCCGCCCATAAATAATTAAGAACATATTTTCAAAATTTTCGATTTTCCAAAAAATTTTTTTTTTAAAAAAATAGGAGAACTCCCATAATTTATTTAATTTCAACACTATAAACAAAAATATTTTTTGAATCATTTTCTTTACAATAAAGGATGTTATGTTATAATAAAAAAGGTTCCCTTTTGCGGGCTGGGGGGAACACCCACCTTTTTTGGTTCCCATCATCAACCCCCCTTTTGCTGACAACAGCCCGCCAAATTCCTCAGGGGGAAGGAACAGAGACCACATTTTCTCTCAACGTGTTTTTTAACCGGATAAAAAAGATATTAGTTGTCATCACGAACGATCGCAGAGAGGGTGGTGATCTCATAATGTTTCCGTAGAGACATAAGATCGATTCGCAGTGCTCGCGAAAACATAGTCAGCGTTTATAAACAATTCAGGCTATTTAATGGGCTCTCCATCCGGATACATTTTGATCACTTCGGCAGGCACTTCATAGACATTATCCCAGCCCCCGAAACGCTGTATGATGAGGTTTGCAGATGTCACCCCTCTTTTTTTTCCGTTTTCTATCAGATAAACCCCCCTGCCCGGTCTGTCCGACTGTTCGATGATTAGGAATCCCTCAAATGTCAGAGCGATCATTTGCCCTTCCTCCATTTTGTCTAATGTGCTCTCTTCTACATTTACAAGATGGTCCCAGGGATTTTTCCCCCTTTTTAAATCATAATTATATTTGAAAATGCTTTCAAGATCTTTAAAACGATGAAGAACATACTCACCGGGCCCTCTTCTCTCAATCATGTAGACGACGGAATCTCTCCCCTTCACATATTTGTGATGCAGGTAAGCCAGGTTATCCGCAGCGGGCCACCTGGAAAATTCATAGTCCATTCGATCCAGGATACGATTCGCATCTCGAAGTGCGTAAGGTTGGATCCCTCCTCGTCTCATCTCACCATTTAACTCCTTGAATGCTCCAAGAAGATACAGATACGCACTGTAGAGATTTGTTCTCTGATGCCGGCGCACATAATAATCCGAACTCTGCTCAGACAGTTTCAGAAAAAGCCTGCAGGATGCGGCAAAAGCCTCGGATTTAAAGAGAATGGCCTGCTCCTGTTCAGAAATTGTTCCATCCCAACC
>CAZEWV010000609.1:0-1648 GCA_964516025.1 uncultured Eubacteriales bacterium | reverse complement strand
AACTGACAAACATGAAGAACTTTAAAATTTCAATGTAATCCTCATGTGTGTAGGACACCGATCTTTCTCCCGTTTTTTTCGCTCCGGGAAACCAGGAGGCTCTGTGGGCTTCGATTTCATCTTTATAGACGATTTCCATAGTGATGGGAGTCTGCAGTTTTAAAGGTTTGTACTTGCTTAAATTGGATAAGGCCTCTTTGGTTTTCTGCCTGATGAGCTGCTGGGCTTTATTTGGGTGAATCATCTTTGCAGCCGTACCGATGCTTTCCTTAACAGCGACGCCTTCAATATCGCCAAAAATGTCTCTACACTGTTTGACAATCGCAGCATCACCGGTAACCATTACGACAGGGACTCCGAAATAACCTGCTGCTGCGCCATTGATCCCTGCTTCGGGCATATTTTTTCCATTGATAAAGACATCGATTTGTCCGGTCATCGTGTGTTTAAGGACCGCGTCTGGAGTTCCTTCCCGGGCGTGATATCCGATAAAAATAACGGCATCAAAAGTTTCGTCGATTCCTTCCATCATACTCATAGGGCCGCCAGACCAGTCTCTCAGAAGAATCGCTTCCTGACGGAGCAAATCCGGCAGTATGTTCCGGGCACTTCCGTGAGAATCGCGAACGAGAATCTCGGTGGCACCTGCATCAAGAGCCCCTTCTATAGCAGCATTGGTTTCCTGTGTCATGAGCTTCCTGAAAAGATCGTAGTCTTTGCCGTTCCGGCTGACATCTTCCCAGTTGATCACACCACTGACACCTTCCATATCTACAGAGATAAAGACCTTAAGGCCCTTTTGTGTGTCTGTTGCCTGAAGAGAGAAGCTTAAAATGAATAAAACCAATATTCCAAAAAATATCTTTTTCATGATTCCTCCTTATGATTTAATTGTTTTTGTTGCTTACTTTCCGGAAAACTCTCAGAAAATTGCCGCCGAGGATCTTTTTGATATCGGCATCCTTGTACCCTCGTTTTACGAGTTCCTCTGTGATATTGACCATGTTTCCGATGTTCTCCAGCCCTACAGGTGTGCTGCCGATGCCGTCAAAATCAGATCCCAAGCCCACAAAATCTGTCTTGCCTGTAATCTTTACGACATGATCGATATGGTCCACCACGGTTTTGACATCAACACGGGGAAGGGACTTTCTAAGTTCGTCGGATTTGATCTTGTATTCGGCGTCGAATTTTTTTCTTTTTTTTGCACCGGCTTTGCTGAATTTCTGGGCATCTTCCGGAAGCTTGTATTTTTTCAAGAGGTCAGACCTCAAATTTTCGAGTTTTTTGGTGTTTTCGGCGTTGAGAAATGCGGGGTAAAAATTGATGCCGATCACACCGCCGTTTTTGGCCAGGGCTTTAAGCATCTCGTCTGACATGTTTCGGTGATGGGTAGAGAGGGCCCGGGCGCAGGAATGGGACGCGATAATGGGAGCCTCTGTTAGTTCTATCACATCCCAGAAGGTTTCGTCATGGGAATGAGAGACATCGATAATCATTCCTAGTTTATTCATTTCCTGAACGACTTTTTCACCGAGCTCTGTAAGCCCCCCGTATGTCGCCTCGGGATCACCCGAGGCATCGGCCCAGTCTGTGTGTGTCCAGTGAGTTAATGTCATCAATCTAACGCCATTGCGGTAGAAACTGC
>CAZEWV010000608.1:0-1650 GCA_964516025.1 uncultured Eubacteriales bacterium | reverse complement strand
AAATTATCTCCAAGCACAACCCTTCTTGTTTTTCCCAATCCGGCCAGAAAGGCATTTTCCTTTTTTGTCTGGCGGCTCATGTCTTCTTTGAAAAAACCACTGCTCCTGAGCCCTCCCTGATTCAGGATTTTCTCGAGGGAATCTGTTAGTTCTTGATCTTCGATCGGAGTGTACTTGTTAAATATCGGGAGAATGAGAACCGGAAAAATTGTCGCAAAAACCACACTGAAGAGGACCATGCTCAATCCGGCTGCCAACCACCAGTATTGAGGAAGCACATCCCAGATCCAAAACAAAAATCCAAGAACTATCCACATGAGTACAAGCCCAACAAAAAAAGACTTGGTTTTCTCCCAAACCCAGCTTTTTACGGTGTGATTGGAGAACTTCCATTTGTGCTCATGAATGTATCCACTATAAAAACTAAGCGGTATGGAAAAAATAAACACACAGAGCTGGAAAACTGCAATGTAAAAAAGATAAGTCAGGACAAGCGGTCCTCCTAGCGGGCTTTGAGAGAGAAAGGCACTAAATCCAGAGAGATAAAAGATCAGAAGAATGGCAAGCGAGAGCAGAGTCCCTGCTAAACCCAAAATTCTATTTTCTTTTTCATAACGCTTCGCTTGCTCTTGCTTATCCTTATCCAGAAGTGGATGTATATCTCTCATGTTTTGGCTTTCCTTTAGGTCTCCCCTATTATAACCAAGAATGCCCTCCGGAAAAAGCCGGAGTAAGGAATTTAATTTTTTGCGCTGAGTAGTTCTGTGTTGCCTTTTGGTAATGAGACAGGTAGAATTTTCCTTATTCCTCTCAGGAAATAAACACAACAATGGAATACTGGAACATTCTTCTCCTCTTCGGGATGGGTATCATTGTGGGATTTATTAACGTCAATGCCGGGGGAGGATCAAGCCTTACACTCCCAATACTCATATTCCTGGGATTGGATGGTGCTTTGGCCAATGGAACCAACCGTGTGGCTATAGTTGTCCAAAACCTTTTTGCGGTGGCCTCATTCCGAAAAAGGGGCTTCCATGAATTTCAGCTCAGTGGAAAGCTTTCTCTTATCACATTACCGGGAGCTGTTATCGGGGCCATCCTCGCCACAAAGATCAGCGGTGTTCTGTTCGAACGGATACTGGGAGTCGTGCTGATCTTTATTGTTATCTCTATGTTTTTCTCTCGCTCTTATGTCAAGGGCAACAAAGATCAAGAGAAACACACAAACTGGCTGATCTATCCTGTTCTCTTTGGAATCGGATTCTATGGGGGATTCCTCCAGGTGGGTGTCGGATTCATGTTTATGGCAGCCCTGTACCATCTTCTCAAACTGGATTTGATCCGTGTCAATATGCATAAAGTCTTTATTGTCTTGATCTATACAATTCCAGCACTCGGGATCTTTCTTGTGACCGGGAATGTCAACTGGAAGTTTGGACTCTCTCTTGCCGCAGGAAGCAGTATTGGAGCCTGGTTCGGAGCTCGCGCCTCTGTAAAAGGTGGAGAAAAACTGATCCGGATTGTCCTGGTTATCGCAATTCTTGTGATGGCCTTAAAACTCTTCAACCTTTTTTAGGGGTCGAGCTGGCGGAGGCTGTCGAGAACATTCGTTCCGAGGTTGATTCTCAATACACGTCTATTTCTTTCTTT
>CAZEWV010000607.1:0-1651 GCA_964516025.1 uncultured Eubacteriales bacterium | reverse complement strand
TTGTAGCCACTTGAGGAAAGTGCATAAGCATGTTAAATAAATTACAAGGAGAGGCCTCTGGGATCAGAGATGTCCGTGCGGGACGATGTGGGGGATTTAACTCAAAGTTGGGTGATATGCCCCGCTTTATTTGGGGTCAGTTGGAGAAATAATCTTCCGGTTGGATGGAAAATTTTTTGATTTTGTATCTCAAGGTGTCGCGTGTGATATCGAGGAATTTTGCCGCCTGGGATTTGTTGCCTTTAGCTTTATTGAGTGCATTCAGGATCAGATCTTTTTCCTGATCCAATAATCCCATGCCTTCCTTCCTCGATTTGTTCGTTTGGAAGGTTTTGACGCGTGACATGACCCCGGGTTGGATGGGAAGGTATTTTGATGTGATAACGGATTCATCTTCGAAAATCATAGCGCGTTCTATGGCGTTCTTTAGTTCTCTGACGTTTCCAGGCCAGTCGTATTGGAGGAACGTTTTCTGAGCCAGTTTGTCCAACCCTTTGATATTTTTCCTGAATTTTATGTTCTGCTCGATGACAAAGTTTTCTGCCAGAGGTATGATATCATCCACTCTTTCTCTGAGAGGAGGGATATAGATAGGGCAGACATTGAGGCGGTAGAGTAAATCCTGTCTGAAATGTCCTTCATTGACAGCCGTTTCCAGGTCTTGATTGGTGGCCACAATGACACGAAGATCCACCTCGATATCCTTTAGGCCGCCTACTCTTTTGAATGTCTGAGTTTCGAGAAAACGCAGGATTTTCGCCTGAAGGTGGATGCTGAGTGTGGAGATTTCATCAAGAAACAGAGTCCCTTCGTCAGCCAGTTCGGCGAGTCCTTTTTTCTGCTGTTTTGCATCTGTGAAGGCCCCTTTTTCATAACCGAAAAGTTCACTTTCGAGAAGGTTTTCAGGAATAGCGGAGCAGTTAATGGCAAGATATGACGCATCTTTTCTTCTGCTGAGGTAGTGAATGGCCTGGGCGAGAAGATCTTTCCCTGTTCCGCTTTCTCCTTGGAGGAGGACAATCGATGCTTCACTCTGCGCGATTTTTTTCGACATGTCCATGATCTGTTTCATCTTTTGTGAAACGGCAATAATCTGCTTAAGATCGAATTTACTTTTAACTTTTTCTTTATAGTAGGCAACCTCTTTTCTTAGTGATGCCGTCTCGATTGCATTTTTTATGGTGCTCTGCAGTTTGGTGTAGTCGATGGGTTTAGTGATGAAATCATAGGCTCCCCGCCGCATAGCCGTCACGACGTCGTCTAGAACGCCGTAAGCGGTGATCATGACAACCGGAAGTTCAGGCCACTTTGATTTAATCTCTTTGAGGAGATCGGTGCCTTTTTTATCGGGAAGGTTGATATCCAGCATGATGAGATCTGGCATCTCCTGGGGGATGAGATTGAGGGCCGTTTTTCCATCTTCAGCCGTGACGGCATCCAAGTTCCATTCAGATAGTTTCTGGCTTAAACTCCACCGCATGAGTTTTTCATCATCGACGATGAGTATTTTTTTTCTCTTCATGAATTCTCTTTCGATTCTACTACAGGAAGGACTATTGTGAAAGTTGTTCCTTTCCCTTCTTCGCTTTCTACTTCCAGAGTTCCTGAATGGGCAGCGACAGCTTTTTGACAGATTGAAAGGCCCAGGCCT
>CAZEWV010000606.1:0-1655 GCA_964516025.1 uncultured Eubacteriales bacterium | reverse complement strand
TCGAATAATATCAGCAAGCTCAAACAGGTCGATGGAGTGGGGAAGGTTAAATTCAACGAGATCAAGAAGTCTTGGAGTATGAATGAGGATATTCGTGAACTCATCATTTTTCTTCAAGAACACAATATTACGACAGGACTGGCCACAAAAATTTATCGCCAGTATGGAAAAAAATCCTACCACATCCTCAAGACGAATCCTTACCAGGCGTGCCATGATATTTGGGGGGTAGGATTTAAAACTGCGGATCAGATCGCTCTCAATTTGGGGATGAGTCCCTTATCGCCGGAACGGATCAAAGCCTATATTCTGTATGCTCTAGAAAAGGATAACGAACAGGGACATGTGTTCTCAAATCAGAAGGATCTTATTAAAACATGTCAAAAAGAATTAGACGCAGGCGAGGAAAAAATTCTGGAAGCTCTCAAAGAACTGAAATCACTAAAACTTGTTAAAGCAGAACACCTCGAAGAGGATGAAGCGATCTTCCTTCCTTTTTATTATACGGCGCAAGAAGATATAGTGAAAGATATCTACAATTTGGCTCATTTTCCATTCTCGAGACCCGAGTTTGATGTAGAAAAAGAGATCCGTGGTGCTGAAAAAGAACTTCAAATCCGGTTTTCTCCAATCCAAAAACTGGCCATTAAGGAAAGTGTTTATAAGAAAATTTTGGTGATTACAGGAGGGCCCGGGACAGGGAAAACAACCATAATCAAAGCTATCCTCGATCTTTTTCATAAAGAGGGACGGACAGTCCTTCTTGCCGCACCGACAGGCCGGGCTGCAAAGCGATTATCTGAGACCACCCGGAGCCATGCAAAAACTCTTCACAGGACGCTTGAATTTACTCCCAAACTCGGCACCTTCCGTCGAAACGAAAATAATCCTCTTCAAGGGGACGCTCTGATTATCGATGAGTTTTCCATGGTCGATTTACCTCTTATGTATCATCTGTTAAAGGCTGTACCCAGGGAAATGCACCTAATTCTTGTTGGAGATAAAGACCAGCTGCCCTCGGTGGGGCCAGGAAATCTTCTTCGTGATTTCATAGAATCCGAGATTGTCGAAGTCGTGCGGCTCGATGAGATTTTTCGGCAGGAAAAGGAAAGTTTGATTGTCTATAACGCTCACCGTGTGAATCATGGGGAGAAGCTTGTGTATCCGGAAAAAGGAGATACGGAATCGGATTTTTACTTCATACACCAGGAAAACGACCAAAAGGCGTTCCAAACAATTATCAATCTGTGTTCCAATCGTATCCCGAAAAAGCTCAATTTGAATCCTCTCTCACCGGAAATCCAGGTGATCAGCCCGATGTACCGAGGTATTGTCGGAGTTGAAAATTTAAATGCTGAACTGCAAAGGCGACTCAATCCAGACCAGGATGGGCTGAAATTGGGCAGCCGTGAGATCCGGATCTATGATAAAGTCATGCAGATCAAAAACAATTATGACAAAGATGTTTTTAATGGAGATATCGGAGCTGTAGTGGATGTGGATAAACGGGCCTTCAAGATAGTTGTAAACTACGATGGACGAGATGTCCTCTACCAGCGGGAAGAACTGAATCAGATTGTTCTGGCTTATGCCGTTTCGGTACACAAGTCACAGGGGAGTGAATACAGTGCTGTGGTCATGCCGCTTATGACCCA
>CAZEWV010000605.1:0-1655 GCA_964516025.1 uncultured Eubacteriales bacterium | reverse complement strand
GGACAATGGAAGGAGCCTTCAAAGGATTGGTCAATTCTCTCGATGAATCCTCAAGCTATCTCACAAAAGATGCCGTTTCCAAACGCCAGCAGATGGAGACTGGTGACCTGAAGGGTGTCGGAATTATCCTATACAAAAAATACAGAACCTTTCCTGTAGTGATGGGCGTGCTTGAAAATTCTCCTGCAGAAAAAAAGGGGATACAAATTGGAGATACCATCAGTGCTCTTGATGGACAAACAACACTAACCATGAGCATGTATGAAGCCAACCTCACTCTTAGGGATAAAACAAACAGCCCCATTCGCATCAGAATCATGCGTACGAATAAAAACGAAGAAATAGAAGTCCAGCGAGAGCAGCTTTTTGATAAACCCTATACCTATTTGCAAGCAGATGGAACAAGTGGAATATTGAGTATTTACAACTTTAATTCTGCCTGTATCCAAGAGATCAAGACCTCCATTCTCCCCCGCCTGAAAACTTTGAGTCAATCCCTCATCATCGATTTAAGAAACAGCCATCAAGGAAATTTTGACGCCATGTTAGAATTTGTCAACCTTTTCCTCCAGTCAAAAAACATCGGTTATTTTGAAGACAACAGGGGAAATAAAGAGGTTCTCTCCACGCCCTCTAAACCAGAATTGACACATCTCCCTCTTCTCATTTGGACAAATCAGGCAACCATGGGACCCGCCGAGGCTGCGGCAGCAATTCTTAAGGAATATAAACAGGCAAAAATAATCGGATATCCTACACCTGGCTTGGTCGCAAAGAATAAGTTTATTCCCTTAGAAGATGGGAGTGGTTTGTTACTGACTGTGGCCATCTTCCAGCTTAACGCCAAAACAAAAATCTGGGAAGAAGGCATCAACCCAGATGTAAGAATGGAAGGAATGGATCAAAGCTCCGCTTCATTTCTCGAGAAGACAAAAAAAATTCTCACAAACATCTGATATATGCCGAGGACCGATTCTCCAACGCAGCCTTCCAAGAAGACACTTTTTATCCTCTCCTTCAGTTTCCTGTTTATTGTTTTGTGTTCGGCCATTGGACTCGATTACATCCAATGGAAAAGAGGGAATAAATCCCACCTCTTTTTTCTTTTGGAGACGCCTCCCATTCTAAAAGACTTTAAGACTCTGGACCAACTCATTCTCAACAGCTTAACCTCTCTCGGCATTCAGGCGGATCTTAGTAACAGCAAAAAAGACGAGAGGGGAAGAATTCAGATTTCTATTTCAATAACACACACTGAATATAAAAATGTGGCATTTCTCCTTGAAGCAGAACTTCAAAAAGTTCAGATCCTCATAAAGATAAATCAAACAATGGAGAACAACACAACCTTTTTTCTCTGGGAGCTGCAAGGAGGAGAGGAAGAACAAAGAGCTACACTTCTTTTCATGTGCCCTATAGAAATTATCGCATCTCTTGAAGAGCCCAACCGAATTCAGCCAAAGCACAAAGTGGCTCTAATCGTCGATGATATGGGCTACAGTTTGAAAACCTTAAGAGAGCTAGAAGCTCTGGGTCTATCCCTGACGATAGCCATATTGCCTTACAGTCCCTGGGCCAAAGAAACGGCTCAAATGGCTCAGCAAAATAATATGGAGGTGATTCTTCATCTACCGCTCGAATCTCTAAACGATTTT
>CAZEWV010000604.1:0-1658 GCA_964516025.1 uncultured Eubacteriales bacterium | reverse complement strand
ATTTTTTCTTTGATAGCTTTACCGGAAAACGCCATACTCAACCTTGCTACATCGTTTTCTAAGGAGTCGCTCTTCGCGAAGTTACATCCACACAACGAGCTGGCAATTGTCTTGGGCATACCCCTTCGTGTTGTCGATTCTATCCACAGATTGTTGAATTGCGTGCTCGTTTGACCTGGATTTGCATTTTTAAGTAAGCCCCCTCAAGTCAAGAGTCACTTCATATATTCAAGCAAATTGAATTTAATGAGCGGGTTTAAATTCGGTGCTAACGTAATCCTACCTCCCTCCTCTGCGAGCGGAAGCGATGGCATACATCATAATTAACTGACGTGTATCATTGTCTGCTCGATGCCACCGTAATCCTGCCAGTTTCCCTTGCGCCATCTCGCGCAGCCTGCCTGTCCATCCAAAGTGGCGCGTCCAGCTTGCTGGGAGGCAATCGAAGAAAAGCTCCCAGGCATCACCGATTTCGAAAGTACATTCCCTCTCGCCTGCGTCAAAAAGCTGTTCTAACCAGAGGCGGTCAAAAGGCAACCCGTCCGCATAGATCGTTAGACCCGCTAGTTGGGCATTCATCTGATCGCATATCCACCCAGCATCCTTTCCAAGCTCACAAACCTGATCTGCAGGAATGCCATGAATCTTTTCGGCTGCCCCATCCCATCCATCCTCAAAATTCCATGACTCATCCGGTCTAATTAACCAGCACTCCACCTGGTCAATCTCTGCACCCCAGGCTATCTCGATGGGAAACCCTAATGAATCTAAACTGGAAGCCTCAAAATCAAGAAAAATAGGTTGTCCTGTCTGTCTTTCTTCCCTCATTGATTTTTCACGAGACGACATTGGTTGGACTGGACTCGGACAAAAGCACCTCCGTCAAGATCCAGAATTATTTTCCGCCTGATAATGCTCTTCACATAAGGTTGCCCACCAGCCGCCGACACATTTCAGCTCACCGAACTCACCACACTCTATACAAAGCTTTATTGAAAGCTCCTCTGCCTGAGATATTAAAGTCCTTATATCTGTCACTAATGCTTCATTCTCTTCACAGAGTATGTAATGGCAGTAGAATCTTGCCCCTCCAAACTTTTCCTTAAGCTGAGAAAAGCCTCCAAAGATCGTTTCTTTTCTAGCATCTTCCCTGAATCCCCCCTGTTCGAGTCGCTCATCAATCAGACCAGAGAGAATGCCAATCAGATTAATCCAACCGTCTGGTAGTTCCCAACTGACATTTTTAAATTGGTAAGGTGCTTTATCTCGAAGAGCTTTCTCGTAGTAATGAATCAAGTCAGCGCTCATAATCCCATACTCCCCTTTTTAGATATTTTTCCCTTCCCATTTTTCGCGGCTACCGCTGCGAGAATATCCCGTTCGTAGGGACTCATTATCCTTTGACACCTTTTGCATATAGCGTTTTCAATCTGGTGAATCTGGTGAATCTCATTACATTCGGTACATACAACGTCCATAACTTACCCCTTACTATTAGTGTTAACAAAAGTGCTCCACCATCTCTCGGATGCTTTAATCGTGAGCTGATTTTTATAGAGCCAACAATCCGTTTATCGCGCTTTTAAACAGCGGAAACATCTAATCCTTTCTCACTATTGGAATCACGATCCCACGCGCTCTTCGTAGCAACCGTCTAA
>CAZEWV010000603.1:0-1674 GCA_964516025.1 uncultured Eubacteriales bacterium | reverse complement strand
TGAAAAAAGGACAGAATCATATCAAATACTTGACGTCTTGTCAACACTAAAGTTTCTGATCATTCACCATTTTTGAACGGGTTAGAAAATAGAGAGGGTTGTAAGATGGCGTTGGTAGGAGGATAGCGGCGACGGGATTTGATAAATTCCCGTTCCAGACTCTTGTAATGATCGTTGTACCAATCAATAACTGACCATTTTCCAATTATTCTTTGAGTCCCTTTTAAAAAGGATTTAAGCAACATATTCAGTAATGTTCCAAGCTTGGTGGCCTCTAATTTAATCCTGGTTAACAACTGATCTGTAAGAACATAGATCATCATAAGTTTTTTCACTTTTTCGAAAGATCGCAGTCTGACTTTTTCCATTCCCAGCTTTTCTTTATGACACTTAAAAACAGCTTCCTCTGATCCTCTATCAAAATATTGATGATAGACTTTTTCAGCAGCGGCTTCATCTTCAATCTTCCTGGTAGTTAAAAATACTGCAGGATTTGGATCACCTTCTCTATGAGCCCATACCAAATACATAGGAATTAGTTCTTTTTTGTATTTCCAGTATATTTTCCTCCATTGCAGAGGTACTAATTTGGTCTTTTTTTCTTTTTTGTCCTTCCATACGGTTATTCCCTGAGGTTCTCTCCATAAATCCATCATTTTTGTTTCATATTGTTCTTCATCATATATTATCCGATCACGTTCTCCGCGATTAACATTCATTCTCACAACAAAGCTGGTTTCGTAGTCCAGCAATTTATTAATTTTTTTGCGATTATCACCTCCCGCATCAATAAACAAAGTTCCTCTGACTTCTCCCCACGCTTCGCCAAGGGTATTTAATACTTTTTCGAATTCATCCACTTCACTTTTATAGTTTTCTTCCGCGGTTGAAAACATATGACGATATAAGGTTGTACACTCCTTGTCCTTCTTGATACTGACATCAATCATTTCGTATCCTTTTCCGGGCTCACCTTCACTTCCATCCCAGGTTTGCCCTATGCATTCCATCCCTTTGTGGTATTTTTTTGTAATATCTACAAGGTCCAGGTATATGGGGCTACCGGGTTCTATTTGAGACTTGAATGCTTTGAGTTTTCTAAAAAGCATTGTTTCGAGAGGCAGTTTTAGAAGCATATTACTGTATTGCTCAGCTTGTTTGCGAAGTACTTTCCCGTCTTTTCCCCTATTTTGATCTGCAATAGTATTTAAAAATGCCTTTTTCCCTCTAATTATTCCATGGATCATTTCTTTCACTCTTCCCATCTGCGGTTTTGTAAGGTCACGCTCAAAAGTGCGACAAAAGCTATGCAATTCGCTAGAAATTTGATAGTTTTTCATGGGGCTATTAGGGTTAGAATGTATCTATTTAAAGCTTAATAGCCCCTTTTTGATGTCAAGAGATTTTGTATATCGAAAACACTTTATGGAACGCTTTGCAACCTCTTTTTTCAGCTCGAACAAGCCATCTTTTAGCCCTCGGCTATTTCAAAAATGGTGAATGATCAAAACTTTTGTATTTAGAATTTGAATAATTCCCGAATCTTTTCTCCCTCGATTTCAATTGGATGATTTTTAGTTTTTTCACGTAATTTGTTGAGTTTTTCCATTCCTCCGCCAAACTCTGCGATCCATTCTTTTGCGAATGTGCCGTCTTCGACTTCTGTAAGGAGTT
>CAZEWV010000602.1:0-1677 GCA_964516025.1 uncultured Eubacteriales bacterium | reverse complement strand
GTCTTTCCTGGTTACAGCAGCATATAAACCCTCCAATGGATCGAGAGGCTCAACCGCATAGTCCGTCCCGAAGGCAATCTTAGCTCCCGTATCAAGAAGACGTCTCCAGACATAAGCTCCCCGGCAGCGTTCGAGCCCGATTCTTTTTTCGGCAAAGCGCTTATCTGTTATGCAGTGGGTCGGCTGCATGGATGCAATCACTCCAAGCTGGGCGAAACGGGGAATATCTTCATCGATAAGAATCTGAGAATGTTCTATACGGTGTCGGCTGTCTCGCGTGCCATTTATCTCTTGTGCTTTTTCTAGAGCGTTTAAAGATAGATTGTTTCCCTTGGTTCCGATGGCGTGGATAGCGATCTGAAAGCCCATTTTGTCGGCCGCGATAATAATCCGTTCGAGCTCCTCGTAAGATTGAAACGGGAGTCCTGATTTATCCGGTTCATCCTCAAAGGGTTCAAAAAACAGAGCTGTGCCGGATCCGAGTGTGCCGTCAATGTGACCCTTGAGAAAACCGAAGCGGATCCAGTTATCTTCAAGGGGATATTTTTCACGAAGCTCTGCGTATTTCTCAAGCATGTCTTCCGTCAGTCCATCCAGCCTCTGCCCTACATACGCCCGGAGTGTGAGCTTTCCCATCTCCCTAAACTTCTGGAACATGTCAAAATCACCAGGGGGGAGATGCACGGTTGTCACACCCAGTCTTGCGGCCATATCCAATGCGGCCTGCCACTCCCGGATTGCATCTGCCTCCTGTTCCTCGGGAGAGCGCTCGATTTCAACGGCCCCGTATTTGAGCAGCCGTCTGGCCAGTTCCTTGATGATGCCTGTAAGCTCGCCTGTTTTTTTATCTCTTTGGATTTCTCCTCCAGGAGGATCGGGCGTATCTTTGGTGATGCCGGACTGCCTGAGTATATAGCTGTTCACCAGAGACGAATGGCTGTCGGCTCGACCCAGCACTACAGGATTGTCCGGAGAGACAGAGTCGATAAGCTCCTTTGTTGGCCACTGTTTATCGTGAAACATTTCATGTTCCCACCGTCCTCCTCTAATAAGCTCACCAGGCTTTGCTTGCGCGACTTTTTCCCTAACTCTTTCGGTGATAATTGTGGGGTCAGTGATATTTCGGAGGTCGATATAGTCGGGATCGATCCCTCTAAAATGAACATGTGCATCGTTAAATCCTGGGACAACGAGCCGTCCTTGTGCATCGATCACTCGGGTGACTCCATCTTTGATATAGCGTTCTATGGTTTTTGTGGAGGACACAGCCAATATCTTTTCTCCCTTAAAGGCGATGGCTTCTGCCCTGGGATTGGCCGTGTCGATCGTGAGGACGTTTGCATTGAGGATCACCAGATCGGCCGGAACAACAGTCAGCATTCGACAGTTGGAAATGAATATGCCGGCAAATATCAAGAACAAAAATACAACGAATCCTTTTTTATTCATGTGCATCCTCCTTCAAGATTGAACTTTCTCTCTCCCATGCAATTAACCTGAATTAAGTCTATCACAACTCATAGGAAGAAAACTATTGACTCAGTTGTCTAAATAGGTGAACATTAAAAAATGATAGGAATATGAAAATGAAGTTGAAAAAGAAAATGAAAACGATTGGCATTTTTGCGTTGAGCTGTGTGCTTCTCTTGGGAATGATCAACTGCAAAAAACCTGATA
>CAZEWV010000601.1:0-1679 GCA_964516025.1 uncultured Eubacteriales bacterium | reverse complement strand
AAAGGATTTCTAAAAGCCCAGCAAGCCGCTCTGCACTTCATCGACAATCAGCTGCAGCCTTCTGACGAAGTCGGGATAATTTCATACTCTGTTTTAAAGCAGTTGACACTTCATGAATATTTAACCACAGACCGTCAGGCAATCCGTCAGGCCGTAGAAGGAATAGGGGGAATGGGGATAGTGGGACGGGCAGAAAACTTTGAAGCGATGGTTTACCAACAGATGACGGGCGAGTCCACTCTGGATGCCAGTCAATATGGCAATTCAGTTTTGGACTCGTTACCCGCTCATTTGAGTGAACAACCGGGCTTAACACAATCCGCAATCGATGCCTTTGCTTCTGGAAATGTTGCATCCAACACCCGATTTAAAAGGGATGAGTACAGAAACCAGATCCGGAATTTGTTTTCAAGGCTCATCGACCTGTCCAAAGCTTTTCGCTACATCTCCGGAAATAAACATATCATTTTCTTCTCCTCCGGTATTCCGTACTCTGTGATTCACGGGATAGAAACTACTAATCCATTCCAGTCCAGAGATTACGGGTTAGATAGCGTACTGCGGAATAAATTCGAGGAGCTTCTCAAGGAATTGAGTGCAGCCAACACTACTGTATTCAGCGTAAACACCGAACCGCTGGCTGCAAAAATGAATCTCCCCGCGAATATGAAGGGAGAAGGCACTCTCCGTAGAATTTCCGATTACACGGGCGGCAAATTCCTCGGCAATGTCCAAAACTATAAAGAGATCCTTGAGACGGTCCAGACTTTCACAGGGTCATATTATGTGCTTGGCTACTATATAGATGAATCTGCAGACGGCCGTTATAATTCCATAGAGGTTTCCGTTACTCGTCCCCAGTGCAAAGTCTTCGCTCAAAAGGGTTATTTTAATCCCAAGTCCTTTGCCAAATTCAGCAGGATGGAAAAGGAACTCCACCTCATCGACCTCGCGCTCACGGAAAGATCTCTCCTGCAAACTCCGGTCGATTTCCCCATGATAGCGCTGCCCTGCCCTGTGGGAGAGGACTCCGGAGTCTTCCTGCTGGCACAGATCCCCCTGGAGAAGATCAAGGATTCCATCGGGCAGAAAGCGGAGATCTTTTTTCTTGTTTTTGATGAAAAAGAAAACCTGATCGATGTGAGGTGGAAAGCGGTGAAACTATCCACTTTACAGGGGAAAGAAGCCTATTATTATTCTTTGATGAATCTCTCACCCGGATTATATAAATTCCGTATCGTCATGAGGGATATGGATACCGGGAACGGTGCGGTCGGGCGGAATTCGATGGAGATCCCGGTTTCACCCGAGCAGGGCCTTATGCTTTATCCCCCGCTTCTGCTTAGTCCAGGAAAATCCGGTCTCTTTGTGAGAGGATATGTACCAAAAAATCTAAAAAGCCAATTTCCTTTATTAGACTATTTTCCCTTTGATCCTAAACAGTTCTCGCCTGTCTTGGAGGAAATTGATGGAAAAGCAGGCAAGATTCAGGCTGTGCTCCGCTGTTCCATGCGTAAACTCACTAAGCCTGTTTTAAAATTCACAGCCGCCCTGATCGAAATATCCTCCGAACAATCCACCTCTCTGCCCGTGTCTATTCTGTCCGGAAAAAAAGAAAATGGAATGGGAACACTTTTAGCCGAATTTCAGATGCCGGAGATGGCGCCGGGCGAATACGT
>CAZEWV010000600.1:0-1681 GCA_964516025.1 uncultured Eubacteriales bacterium | reverse complement strand
CAAAAAGGAACCGCCGGATCGGATTAGGTGTTATGGGATGGGCCGATCTGCTGATTAAGATGAAGATCAGATACGATTCAAAGGAAGCTCTGCAGCTGGCTGAAAAGATCGCCGCATTTTTGAGAAAAAAGGCAGAAAAAGAGTCCCAAAATCTGGCCGAAATCCGCGGCAGTTTTCCAAACATAGATAAATCTGTCTACAAGGACAAGGCCATGCGAAACGCCACAGTCTTCACCATCGCTCCAACAGGAACCATCGCACGCCTGGCCGGCTGTTCCTCCAGCATCGAACCTGTCTTTGCCTTTGAATTCATTTCTAAAATCATTGACAAAGAGCTCAAAGACATTCATCCCCTTTTTCAAGAATGGAAGGATGCCCATGCTGATGAGGACGTTCCCGAATATTTCGTCACGGCCCACGATATTTCTCCCGAATGGCACATCAAAATGCAGTCTGCATTCCAGAAACATGTGGATAATTCGGTATCAAAAACCATAAATTTTTCGAATACAGCTTCGCTTGAAGAGGTGGAGAAGGCCTATCTTCTCGCCGACGAATTAAACACAAAGGGCATCACTATCTACAGGGACGGCTGCCGGGCCGAACAGGTCCTGTACAAATCCCTTCCCCTGAAAAACATTCATCCAAAAGAAAGGCCCAACTCACTCCCCTCCGTCACAGATAAAATCAATACAGGATTCGGCAATCTCTATGTCACTATTTCCTATTTTAACCAGAGGCCCTTCGAGGTATTCGCCAGTATCGGAAAAAGCGGTTATTCCACAATGGCCGATGTGGAGGCCCTCGGACGGCTTATCTCTTTAGCCATGAGAAGTGGAGTGGAAGCCAAAGAGATCATCGCACAGCTAAAGGGGATTGGTGGTTCGGAGCCGATATTCACCGAAGGCGGTCTGGTCCAATCCCTTCCGGATGCCATCGCCAAGGTTCTTGAGAGACACATCGGACCGACAGAAAACAATTCCAAAGATTTGTTCGATATCATTTGTAAAGTTTGCGGCGCCTCTCTTCCTGACGAAAAATGTCCCACCTGCCCCAACTGCGGATGGAACCGCTGCTCCGGATCTTAAGAAAGATAGAAAGGAAAGTTCCTCAATTCTGTGATGGTAAAAACGAGTTCTGTAAAGTGAATAGATACCCACGGCTAAAGCCGTGGTACTTATCAAAACTCAAGCTTCGCTTGACCTAAATCCTGGGTCTGTTGCCATGATATATATTTCAAAATCTTATCCTCATCGATTCCCACTGTCGATACAAAATAACCTGGTGACCATACCACATTCTCTTTCCAATACACCTTGCCCAACCATGAAAACTTTTTCCTCAGGCGGCTTGCCGTCATCCCCTTCAGCTTGCCCATCACTTCACTCACTGCATATCTCGGGGGGATTATCATCACCATGTGAATATGGTCTATTCGCATGTTATACTCCACAATCTCACAATCCGGCAGGCTCCTCATCACCTTCGGAAAAAGTTTTCTCAAATACCCCTGCACTCCAGGATTTAGGATACGGCGGCGATATTTCGGAATCCAGACAATATGATATTCTGTCCGATATGCAGTGTGGCCTGAGAGTCGTATTTCCACTCTGCCATCTTATCATATCGCCACCTATACATTCACCCACGGGCAAGCCCGTGGAACTCTGCCCTTTGGGCT
>CAZEWV010000599.1:0-1683 GCA_964516025.1 uncultured Eubacteriales bacterium | reverse complement strand
CAAAACTCAACTCATCAAAATAAAGCTTATCGCAGATATCATAATCGGTGCTGACCGTTTCCGGATTGTAATTGATCATAATCGTCTTATACCCGAGCTCACGCAGGGTTAAAACAGCGTTAACACAGCACCAGTCGAATTCCACTGAAGATCCGATCCTGTATGAACCCGAACCCAGGACTATCACACTGTTCGAGTCTGAAAAATCGATGTCATCCTCAGTTCCATTGTAGGTGAGATAGAGGTAATTTGTCTTCGCGGGATACTCGGCAGCTAACGTGTCGATCTGCTTGACAAAGGGTTGTATCCCAAATTTTTTTCTCAAGTTTCTGACATCAAACTTATCTTTGCCGACCGTCAGAGCTATCTGTTTATCAGAGAAGCCCAGTTGTTTCGCTCTGCGGAGGAGTCCTTCGGTTAAATCCTCAAAACCCTGTTTATCTATCTCTTCATTCAAATCCACGATATTTTTTATCTTAGCCAGAAACCATTTGTCGATCTGGGTTAAATCATGGATCTTATTTATGGAATATTTTTTCAGAGCCTCGGCCACACCGAACACACGGTTATCTGTGGGCTCCTTTAACGTTTTGTCCAGGTTATCAAAGACAATGTCATTGCACACCACACCATACATCCCTACCTGCAGCATACGAATGGCTTTCTGGAGCGCTTCCTCGAAGGTCCGGCCAATGGCCATGACTTCACCCACACTTTTCATCTCGCTGCCAATTTTTTTTGAAGCCCTCCTGAATTTTATGAGATCCCATCGGGGAAGCTTGACCACCACGTAATCCAGGGCCGGTTCGAAACAGGCCATCGTGCTTTTTGTAATGGAGTTTTGCAAATCGATCAAAGAATATCCAAGAGCCAGTTTGGCGGCTATAAAAGCAAGAGGATAACCAGTGGCCTTGGAGGCCAGTGCACTGCTCCTGGACAATCTGGGATTGACTTCAATAATCCTGTAATCATCACTTTTTTTGTTCAGGGCAAACTGTATATTGCACTCACCGACGATCCCCAGATGACGGATCACTCTGATCGAAATATCACGGAGCTTATGATACTCAAAATTGCTCAAGGTCTGCGAGGGAGCAATGACGATGCTTTCTCCCGTATGTATGCCCATCGGATCAAAATTTTCCATATTGCAGACCGTGATACAGTTATCGTACCGGTCACGGACCACCTCATACTCGATTTCTTTCCATCCTTCCAGGTATTCTTCGACAAGGAGCTGGCTGGTAACGGCAAACGCCTTTTTGGCACGGCTGGCCAGCTCTTTTTCGTCATTTGAAATGCCTGAACCCAATCCGCCCAGAGCATAGGCCACTCGAGCCATAACAGGATACCCTATCTTTTCCCCTGCTTCGAGAGCCTCTTCCACAGAGGAAACGGCAATACCTCTCGGCACCTTCGCATCGATCTTTTTGAGTTTTTTAACAAAGTCTTTTCTATCTTCGCAGTCCATAATGGCCTGGATAGATGTTCCCAAAACTTTGATATTATGTTTTTCTAAAATGCCTTTTTTGAAAAGTTCCACTCCACAGTTGAGAGCTGTCTGCCCTCCAAAGCCAAGAAGAATTCCTTCAGGCTTTTCTTTTTCGATAATCTTCTCGACAAAGTCAGCGGTCACAGGAAGAAAGTATATTTTTTCAGCTAAAGAGTCGGACGTCTGGATGG
>CAZEWV010000598.1:0-1691 GCA_964516025.1 uncultured Eubacteriales bacterium | reverse complement strand
AATTCCTGCTTCTCCTTTGTCTTTCTGTCCACAATTTTCCAGTCGGCAACAACGGCCTTATCTTTAATCTCTTTGACCTTTCCATAGGTCAGCTGTTGAACTTTAGCCTTCCTCAATCTCAGCCGGTACCTCCAAATGTACGAGGGATTCACATCTGCGCCAAACCGGGGGGCCGAATCGATCATAGCCAGGCTGAAGTCCTTTATCCCGTCCTTCTCCACCTTGTCGATGACAAAAAGAGCCAGGGAAATGGCCGCACCGGATCCGCCGAGGATGACCACATTTTTTCCCAGCTTCACCTTTCCTGTAAAAACATCAAACATGTTGATCACGTGCGGTTTATCGGCTCCCGGGACATCGGGAACTTCGGGTACGGCTCCGGTGGCGATAACCAGAGAATCCGGCTTCTCCTTGTCCAGAAGCTCCACAGTCACCGGCGTGTTCATTACAAAATTCACCCCGTGTTTGTCGCACTGGGCCTTCATGTGGTTGACCCATCTCATGAATTCTTGATCATCCCAATATTTTTCCGAATCCTCTCCCCATGGATTTCTGGACGCGTAATACCACTGTCCGCCGATGTGATCGGTCTTTTCATAGACCGAGACATCATGTCCCTTTTCGGCCGCAATGCTGGCAGCCTGGAGACCGGCGATTCCCGCACCGGCAACAAAAATCTTTCTTTTGATTTCAGCTTTGGGAAAACCGTAATACCCCCATTCGCGTTCACCTTCGTGACCGCATGAGGGACGGACCGTGCAGGTAACGGGGGCGTCTCTGAAAAGCCGGGCCAGGCAGACCTGACAGGCAACACAGGGGACGATGTCCTCCTGTTTATCCCACATGATTTTATTGGGCAGGGCAGGATCTGCGATTTGCGGCCGGCACATCTCCCAAATGTCCAGATTGCCGTCGGCAATCGCCTGTTCGGGAATCTCAGGGACAAAAAGCCTGTAGGCCATGCTGACCGGTATATTGAGGGCTTTTTTTGTCCGTTCGGCCACATAGAGCCACTTCCCCATAGGAATATCCCTGGATATCACAGAACCAAGAGACTCCTGCCAGCCGACCGTGGCGCTGATGTAGTCACAACCTGCCGCTTCGGCAATCTTGAGAGATTCCATGCTCTCCTCTTCGGTGTTTCCCTCCCTATCATCCAACATCTCCCAGGCACAGAGACGTATACCGAGGGCAACATCCTGACCAATTTCTTTTCGGATGCCTTCCACGATTTTCCTCATGAACGTGGACCGGCCATGGATATCCCCTCCGTACTCATCGCTCCGCCAGTTCGTGTATTTGGAGATAAAGTTGGAAATGAGATAACCGACAATTCCGGAGATTTCGATAATTTCATATCCGGCCTCGGCTGCCCTCCGGGCACCGTCGATGTGCTCTTGTATACATTCTTCGATCTCGGGAATGCTCATTTTTTGAGGGGGGCGAAAGCGTCTCAACCTTTGTCTGATGGCTGACGGCCCGACAGTGTAGGGAAGATTAATTCCTCCCACCCGCCCGCAGTGCATCAATTGAAGACAGGCAACAGCATCTCCGGCATGAATAACATCGGCCATTCTTTTCACTCCGGGGATAAACTTGTCATCCCATATCCCCATCATGCCCACATAACCCTGACCCTCGCCGCGCGGATCGGTGTAGGCCCCTTGAGTGGTCACGATTCCCGAACCGCC
>CAZEWV010000597.1:0-1693 GCA_964516025.1 uncultured Eubacteriales bacterium | reverse complement strand
CGACTTGATGATCGGACTCAGCCGAACTTAGGAGGGCAATATTGAAAAAATGGCAGTGTTCTGTCTGCGGCTATATCTATGATGAATCAAGAGAGGGGGCCGTACTTCTGGACCTGCCTGAAAACTGGTCCTGTCCCGTTTGCGGAGCCCCTAAGTCCGCTTTCAAGATCATCGAGGGTGAAGCCACCGTTTCCAAAGGGAAGACAACCGTTGCTGAAAAGATCGTCGAACAGCTTGTAGCCTATGGAGTCAAGAGGGTTTTCGGTATTCCCGGCCACTCCAATCTTCCCCTGACTGATGCCATCCGAAAAAATCCCAGCATCGAGCTTATTTTAGTTCGCCATGAAGGAGCGGCTGCATTTATGGCATCGGCTCATGCCAAACTGACCGGAGAAATTGGTGTCTGTATGTCTATTGCCGGTCCCGGAGCAACCAATCTGATTACAGGAATCGTCGATGCGGCTACAGACAGAGCTCCGGTTCTCGCCCTTTTGGGACAGGTCCCCGAAGTGTTCTTGGGAAGCGAGTCACTTCAAGAAATTGCAGAGGTGGATATCTTCAAATCATTTTGTGTCTATGCAGAAATGATCGCAAGTCCGGGTCAAGCACTTATGGTCGTCAATTTAGCAATAAAAAAGGCCTATGCAGCCTCCGGTCCTGCAGCTTTGAGTTTGCCGACGGACATCCTCGGCGAACCGCTGGAAGAATCAATCTGGTCGCCCAAAGCCCATCTTTTTAGTCCCGATCTCTACCCGGGACAATCGATAGAACGAGCCGCAGAGATTATAACCCGAAGTCAGCGACCACTCTTATTTGCAGGCTGGGGTGCCCGGAATTCCGGGCCTGCCTTACTCGATTTGGCCCACCATATTGGAGCTCCGATTGCCACAACATCCAGAGCAAAAGGAATCGTCCCGGAAACAGATGAGCTGGTTCTGGGAGTCCTGGGATCGATCGGGAATAAATTCGCCCCTAAAATCGTAGCCCAATCGGACTTGATTTTTATTCTGGGTAGTGGTTTCAGACAGAGAAACCTTGTTCCTGATAGAGATATCATCCAAGTCGATATCGATGCCCACAGGGTGGGAAAAACATTCCCAGTGAAGGTGGGTATCGTTGGAGATGTCCTTCCTGTAATCAAAAGGCTCAAACAGACACTTCCTCAGCGCCAAATCGATCCGGAATTCCTCAAAAATATTCAAGAGGCCAACAGCCTGTATTCCGCACTGCTCAACGAAGATGCTCAAAACATGCAAAAACCCATTTATCCCGGCGCCGTGATCCAGGCTATGAAAAGACAGGTCGCCAGCGATGCGATCATCTGCTCGGATGTGGGTGACCACACATATTGGTTCTACAAGAGGTTTGTCTGTGAAAATCAAAAGACTCTCCTCTGCGCCAATATGGCAGGCATGGCTTTTGGAATCCCGGCTGCTATTGCCTGCCAATTTGCCGAGCCAAAGCGCCAGGTGATCGCATTCACCGGGGATGGAGGATTCGGAATGGCGGGGATGGAGTTCACTACGGCCATCCAAAACAAACTACCCATTACAGTCATTGCTTTTAACGACGGAAAACTGAAGAACATAAAGAAAGAACAGGAAGAATATGGATATCCTGAATACCGGGTCAGTTTCCCGAATCCTGGATTTGCCGATATGGCTACATCGGCAGGAGGACTGGGAATACGCGT
>CAZEWV010000596.1:0-1700 GCA_964516025.1 uncultured Eubacteriales bacterium | reverse complement strand
GTCCCATCCGAAACAATGTAGTACCCAACTTCTCCGTTTCCACCTTCGACGGAAAAATAAACATCTCCCTTTGGCGGCTTGATTCCGTGATCATTCATGAAGAATTTAAAGTGATTGATCAATCCTTCGATGGACGAGTAGGTGTCTTCCTTAGGCGGGACGATGTATTTATTATCCTTGGATAAAATGCCCGTGTATTTGATTTTTTCGGACCCTTCGAGGTTCGGTGAAAGTTTTATAGTGTCTTCTACCCGTTTTTTTCTGGATGCTTTGATGGCTTCTGCAGGTTCCATTCCCTTTGTCATGAGCTCCTCTGATCCTGCGGACTTCGGTATTTTATTCAAGCACTGTTCAATGATCCTCAAACTCTGCTCCATCTCTTTCATCCTGACGAGGTATCTGTCATAATTATCCCCATTATCACCGAGGGGCACTTCAAAATTTATCTGATCATACACCAGATAAGGTTGAGCCTTTCGCACATCGTAGTTAACTTGTGAGGCTCTCAAACATGGCCCGGTAAATCCGTAATTGACAGCCATCTTGGGACTGATGGCAGCCACATCTCGAGTCCGGTCAATCCAGATCCTGTTTTTATCGAGCAGGCCGTGATTATCTTTGAGAATCTTGCGGTTGATTTTTGTGGCTTTTTCTAACTGCGTTTTGATATCGGGATGGAGATCGGCCCGTACACCTCCTATTCTGATATAGGACGTTGTCATTCGCGCACCGGTTGTCTGTTCGATGATATTCCATAACTCTTCACGGGCCTGAATGTAATAGAGAAAAGCTGTAAAAGCACCGCACTCCATAGTCATGGCGGCCAGAGCTGTAAGATGGTCGGATATTCTCGAAAGCTCGCACAAAATTACCCGGATGTACTGCGACCGTTCAGGGATTTCTATGCCCAACATCTTCTCCATCGTCATCACATAACCGAGATTGTTGATCAGGGGAGACACATAGTTAAGCCTATCGGTGTACGGGAGGAGATTGAAATATGTTTTATGTTCACAGGTCTTCTCAAATCCCCTATGGAGATAACCCACTTCGACTTCTGAATTGAGGATTTTCTCTCCATCCAGTTCCAACATGATCCGAATAGTCCCATGCATAGCCGGGTGAGAGGGCCCCATATTGATGAGGAGATTCTCTTTGTTGGCTTCTTTTTGCAGTCTAGTCGGCATCTTCATCTCTCATAGGGATAATCGGTTGGCGTTTGCGCAGAGGGTAATCTTTACGCAGTGGATAACCTTCGAATCCATCATACATAAACAGTCTTCTCAAATCCGGATGACCGTTAAAATGAACACCAAACATATCAAAGACTTCCCTTTCCAGCCAACTGGCATTTCCCCAGAAGGAAGTCAACGAATCTATCTTGAGGTCATCTTCGTCGAGTCTAATTTTTATTCTCAGGCGAGTTTTATTCGTTATGGAATAAAGGTGGTAAACCATTTCAAAACGCAGATCTTCTCCCATGTAGTCCACACACGTCAGGTCTAAAAGCATAACAAAATTATGGGGTGTCTTTTTGAGAAATCCAACGATATCCAGCAGGGATTCTCTTTTTACTCGGATAACATCATCCCCAAATTGTTTAGAAAATTCTGTAATGTCGTCTTTAAATTTGACTTTAAGTTCGTCGATTACTTTTTTGATTTCCATCGCCAATCTTGTTGTTGATATTGAATTTTATC
>CAZEWV010000595.1:0-1707 GCA_964516025.1 uncultured Eubacteriales bacterium | reverse complement strand
AATTTGCTACAAGAAGAAGCATGAATGCTTCTTATCGAAAATCACTGCCATTATACACCTCTGAAATCTACGATCAAGTCATTGATTTACCCGTTGAGAAACCTTCACTGATTCTCATTTCAGAAAAGGAGCATCTGGAATTGAAAAGCGAGGTGGGCTATTGGCAGGCCATGCATAAAAAAGCCATTTTGCGTGAAAAAAAACTGAAGCAAACAGTAAAGGAACAAGAAGGTAAAATCCGGGATCTGAAGAACCGCTTATTTGGGGAAAAAAGTGAGAAAAAAAGTTACAATAAAGATGAAGATCCATCAAACCCCTCGACGTCCAAACGTCCTCGTGGTCAGCAACCCGGGAGCAAGGGACATGGACGTACAGCCCATCCCGATCTTCCTCAGAAAGAGGAACCGGTTAACTTTCCAGAAACTCCGGCATGCTCTAATTGCGGCAAGCTCTACTTACCCGATGAAAGCAAGGAAGCAGAAATCATCGAAGTTGAAGTCAAGGCGTATAAGCGTAAAATCATACGCTGTTGTATGAAGAAAGACTGTTCGTGCAAGGGTGTTCCCAATACAATTACCGCGCCCATGCCTCCCAAGGTTATCCCGAAAGGTCCATACGGGATTTCGATTTGGGAGGCAGTTCTTTTAAACAAATTCCACTACTGCCAGCCAACCAATCGTCTTGTGAATCAGTATGCAGAATTGGGGTTACCCATTTCCCCCGGAAGCATTGCGGGTGGCTTAAAGATACTCAAAAAGTTATTTCAGCCTGTTTACGATGCGCTTTACAGCCGTCAAATGACAGAAGACAGATTCCATAATGATGAAAGTGGTTGGAAAGTCTTTGAGAGTATTGTTGGGAAAGTTGGCAACCGCTGGTGGTTATGGGTCAGCCGGTCTGCATCGGTCGTATTTTTTCAGATTGCACCGGGCCGTGGTGCAGATGTCCCCGTAGAACATTTTAAAAACATACAGCATGAAAAGATCATTGTTGTTTGTGATCGATACAGCGCCTACAAATCGCTGTCAAGGCAACTGGACTTTATCATTCTGGCTTTTTGCTGGGCTCATGTTCGTCGTGATTTTCTGGATGCAGGCAAAAAGTATCCTGACTTGGAAGAGTGGGCACTGTCCTGGGTTGAAAAGATCGGAGAGCTTTACCACATCAATAATCTGCGTTGTAAAGAATTTGATCAAAAACTTCCTCTTCAATGGCAGTCTTCATCATTCAAAAAGCAGCATGACAAGCTCGTTGAAAAAATGGCTGCAATAGCCAAAGAACGGGATGTTTTTATAGAGGTACACAATCCTGATGATTCAGATCTGTTGTCCAACGTTAAATATAAAATTGTGACAAGTATGCAGAACCATTGGAAGGGTCTGAGCGTTTTTGTGGATCATCCTGAAGTGCCGATGGACAACAATAATGGAGAGCGACCCATCCGCAATCCCGTGACAGGGCGTAAAAATTTCTATGGTTCAGGAAGCCTCTGGAGTTCTCAACTGGCAGCGATAATGTTTTCAATTTTTCAAACCATGGCTTTATGTGGTCTCAACTGCAATCACTGGCTGAGATCATACCTGACTGCTTGTGCGGAAAACCATGGTAAAGCACCGGATGCTTTATCCTCCTTTCTTCCCTGGGAAATGGATGAAGGTCGTCGACATCAACTTTCCAGACCACCTGACACATCATGACACGCTACTG
>CAZEWV010000594.1:0-1708 GCA_964516025.1 uncultured Eubacteriales bacterium | reverse complement strand
GGATAAGAAATCTGTATAGTTTTGAACCGGATTCCGGGGCAAAGCCAATAAAACTGACCTCTTTCAATAAACGGGGAATCTCGGGATTTTGCTGGGGGCGCCACAGCCGCGAGATATTCTATCTTCAAGGAACATCCATCTATGCCTTTGATATCGAAAAATTATCCGGAAAGGAAATCCACAAAAGCAAGGGAAGATTAAGATCTCTGATCCTTTCTCCAAACGGCTCCTTTTTATGCTATCTCCAAAATGGCAACATCTGGTTCTATGATCTTGAGGCGGAAGTCGAGTCGCGAGCCACGGAATTTGATTCCAGCAAAGGAGGGATAAGCAGATTGTCTTTATCCCCGGATTCTTTACGAATCGTTTTCTTCTACCAGGAATACGATGGAATCAGACAGGTGGATATCCCGCGGTTTGAACAGGAAAAAGTCACTCTTCAAAAAGTGTCCAGACCCTTCCCCGGAGATCCAAACAACACCAGAAAAATCGGCGTTTTAGACATCCTCCGGAAAGAAGTCAGGTGGGTTCCTCTGGAATTGGACACTCTTCTCTCTCTTTCTTGGTCGCCCTCAGGAAAAAAGCTTTTGGTAGAGGAATCTGCCGATTATGCCAACAAGAGGAGCATTTACGTTTGCCATGCGGATGACCTGAGCCCGGAAATTGTCTTTTTCGAAGAAAACCCTCAATTCACCTTTTCCTGGATCTGGAGCTGTTTGTGGATAAATGACGGTTCAATCGCTCTGACATCGGACAAGTCGGGCTACTGCCATCTGTACTCTCTGAATTTGTTAGATAAAGAGTTGAAGCAGCTCACTTCGGGAGAATGGGAAGTCCTGGAGATATTTCCGGTCAGAGGTGAGGACCTTTATTTTATTGCCAACACAGTACGCCCTGAGAACAGAGACCTGTACAAAGTCCATCCGGGAAGCGGAAACATTCAAAGGATAGCCGGGAGAGATGGTGTGTACAGGCCTTTTATTTCGAAGTCCGGGAAGAATATTTGTGCACTTTTTTCGGACGACATGACGCCCTTTGACCTCTATTTCATCCGGGACAAAAAGCTGCACAGAAAAACCGAATCCCCCCGTCCTGAGTTTAACGATTTCCTTTGGGTGAAAACATCGTACCTGGATATCCCGGGGGAAGAGGATGGCGTTAAAATAAGGGCTAAAATGATGGTCCCCCCCGATTTCGATCCCGGGGAAAAATACCCGGCCATCATCGGATCTGTTTACTCCAATGCCGTTTTAAACCAGTGGGGAGGCCGCGATTCGCATCCGACCTGGGGATTGGATCAGTATCTGGTCCAGGAGGAAAATTACATCCTTTTGAACCTTGATATGAGGGGAAGCCTCGGATATGGACGGAAATTCCGGGAAGATATGTTTAAAGGGTACGGTAGAGTCGATATAAAGGACATTGCTGCTGCCGCCAATTATTTAAAATCGCTGCCCTATATCCACGGGGACAAAATCGGAATCTGGGGTTCCAGCTACGGTGGACTCATGACCTTGATGTCTTTGTTTAAAAACCCGGATCTCTTTGCCTGCGGGATTGCCGGGGCTCCGGCCACCAACGTCTATCATGCTTTTCCAGGTCAGATGGAGGTCATGAAGTCCGCAGAGGATACAGAGGCCTACCAGAGTTCCTCCGCCTATTTCTGGTCGCAGGGATTAGAGGCCCCGGCCATGATCATCCACGGAAT
>CAZEWV010000593.1:0-1717 GCA_964516025.1 uncultured Eubacteriales bacterium | reverse complement strand
CGTTTGTGGCCATAAAATCATGTGTGGCCGAGCGAACAAATCGGTTGGGAATTGTAACCTTATTAATTTTTATGGGTGTGAACAAAACGGATACTTTTTTCATAGAAACATTATAACTTGCTTTCGGAAAGATTATCGATAAAAATGAAGAGTCTTTTGAAATAAGAGGAAAGGAGTTTTTATGGACCATGAAAAACTGCTGCTTATCCCCGGGCCATCTCCTGTCCATCCCCGCATCATACACAGCCTTTCGCTTCCGACGGTATCTCATGTGAGTCCGATTTTTGTCTCAGAATTGAGGGATGCGTTGGCCAACCTAAAAAAAATTGTGTTTTGTGAGCACGGCGAGCCTTTTATCGTGGCAGGAGCCGGAACCTTGGCTATGGAAATGGCACTTCTCAATACAGCAGAAAAAGAAGAAAGTGTTCTGGTCCTATCTCAAGGATTCTTTGGCCAGAGAATGGCTGCGATTGCCGAAAGTTTTGGGATTGATTGTGATGTTTTACAAAGTCCGTGGGGAAAGGCAGTGTCTCCTGAAGAGCTGGCGGATCAACTCTCCGTGAAGGACTATGCTGTGGTCTCTTCGACTCATGTTGACACAGCCACGGGAGCGGCCGCACCAATAAAGGATTATGCCGAGGTACTTAAAGACAGTGACAGCCTTTTTCTCGTCGATGGTGTTTGTGCTACCGGAGGTATAGAAGAAAGGATGACTGATTGGGGAATCGATGTTGTTTTGACTGCTGCTCAAAAATGCTTTGGAGTTCCTCCCGGCCTTGCTGTATTGGTCTTATCTGATAAGGCCATGTCAAAAAGGAACCGGATATCGTCAATCCCTGCTTATTACGCCGACCTTCTCCGCTGGCTCCCGATTATGAAGGATCCCTCAAAATACTTTTCAACGCCATGTGTCAACGAGATCAGGTCTTTTAATGAGAGCACAAAGATTATCCTCGAGGAAGGTCTGGATGTGCGTTTTGAGCGGCATGAAAAAACAGCCGAGGCCATCAGGGCGGCTTTTAAGAGTCTGGGCTTTTCATTTTTTACAGAGGATTCCTTTCTGGCGGATACATTGTCGGTCGTGCTGTGCCCGGATGGAATTAAAGATAAAACATTTCGAAGCAGACTCTTTGAAAACGGTGTGGTTGTTGCCGGTGGATTGGGGGAAGTTGCGGGAAAAGTTTTCAGAATAGGACACATGGGAAATCTGTCTTTAGACCAGATTTATTTTGCGCTCCAGGCCGTAGAGAATACTTTATCTTCATTAAATTATTCGTTTGAACCCAAAGCGGCAGTGAATGCAGCCAAGGCTATCCTGGGCGAAGATTAAAAAGAGGAAAGTTATGCGAGAAAAAGTTTTTTTCATCCCTGCAACAGGGGAGGATCAGCAGGAAGTTCTTTCAAGGAAGATAGAAACTCTCTATCTTCATCTCGGATTACACGACAAAATTGAAAAAGATATGTTTGTCGCATTAAAAATACATTTTGGGGAAAAGGACAACACGGGCTACATCAAACCACCCTGGCTTTCGGGCATGATCAAACAGATCAAAAACCGGAAATCCCGTGTTTTTTTTACAGAAACGAATACGTTGTATGTCGGAAACAGATCCAATTCTGTCGATCATCTCAAACTGGCAGAAGGGCATGGATTTTCTCTGGATAAGACTGGAATCCCTATTGTTATTGCCGATGGGCTTATCGGGCGCGATGATGA
>CAZEWV010000592.1:0-1719 GCA_964516025.1 uncultured Eubacteriales bacterium | reverse complement strand
GAAAAACAGGAGGAAAAATGAGTATCATCGATGTGATGCGGACACGGAGAAGCACGCGTAAGTACAAACCGGATCCTGTCCCTGAGGCGGTTTTTCTCAGGGTGATGGAAGCGGCGCGTATTGCCCCTTCTGGAAAAAATCTTCAGCCATGGCATTTTGTCATCGTTAAAGACGAAGGTTTGAAAGATAAATTGGCCGTATCGTCGGCGCATCAGTATTTTATTGCGGAAGCGCCAATCATCATCGTGGCCTGCGCCTACCCTGAAAATTCTTATGCCAGGATGGGGCGATACATGAAATCCTGGCCCGTAGATGTCACTATTGCGATCGATCATCTTATGCTCAAAGCAGAAGAAGAAGGCTTGGGCACATGTTGGATTGGTTCATTCCGAGAAGAAGAAGTGAAAGCGCATCTGGGTGTACCCGACGATGTCAAAGTCTTGGCTTTAACGCCCTTGGGGTATCCAAATGAAGTCCCCAAAGACAGAGGCAGGAAAAGCCTGGATGAGATTATATCTTATGAAAAATTTTAACTGAATTATGTTACCTGTCGATGTCTGTCATTGCGAGCGAAGTGTGGCAATCTCAACCACCGTTTCATGGATAAATCAAAACCAGTAATTCATGCCGAGGCTAATGGTCAACCCAGTGAGATCAAAAGGTTCAAATCCTATAAACGCGTCTTTAAAGGCCCCGCTCGCCTTGTTATATTTGACTTCCGCTTCTACGCTGATCCTGTTGGCAACGGGTAGCATGACGCCGCCAAAAACGTGGTATCCGAAGGTGATTTTGTTTTCTTCTCGGGCATCGACAGAATATATGGGATAGCCAATGACGGTGGCATTGAGGTCCAGGTCAAGGAATTCTTCTCCACCATTAAAATCGACCATGTCACCTTGAATCCGGACCGACCACAGGTAGACGCCGACGCCGCCTCCGACATAAGGAATGAGTTTTCCTTTTCTCCCCAGAGGGGTGAGTTTTATAGATCCCTGAAAGGGTGTGACCGAGGCTGAAAACACGTGGCTGATAGGATATCCTTCGCCGTAATCGAAGGCAAAGCCTTCATCGTCTATATCCTCTCCCACATAGTCATTATAGATACCTGATTTATTTTTTGTGTACCCCGCGAGATTCATTACAAGGCTTAATTCACGGGAAACAAAATATTCGTAACCAAAAGCAAAATTTGTGTTCTGGAACTGGGTTTTTGTGTAGGACATATTCTCGAACTCAATGTCCCATAAATCACTCATGGCTCGCGGTATAAAATAGCCAACTTTGAATGTAACTACATCGGAAAAAATAAATCCCGGAAGACACAGGATAAGTGCAAATAATGTTATTAAACTTTTCTTCATTGTCTTTCTCCTCTACTGGAAAGATATGCAAATACCATGCCAACTCAAATGGAATTGTCTAAAGGGTAGCGATACTTTTTGACTGTTTCCAAAAAAGGTCAACTGTCCTTTTCTTGACATCCTGAGACTATATTTATAAGCCAGATGCACGTTTGAGTCAAGCCTCTCCTCAGTGAAGCATATTAAATTGACTTTTATCTCGGTGCTTTCTAGTATGAGAATGAATTTAATGCAGGTAATGAGCACATGAAGACAGAAATAATTAAGGTGGACACCGAGCGCGTCGAGCTGGATAAGTTTGATTTGATAAAATCTGTATTAAAAAAAGATGGTGTTTTGGCCTATCCCACCGACACTT
>CAZEWV010000591.1:0-1726 GCA_964516025.1 uncultured Eubacteriales bacterium | reverse complement strand
AAGAAGCCAAAATGGATTCCCTTGTTGTGGGCTTGAAACACGGAATTCAGGTGGCCTGGTTGATCATGTATGCAGCTTTAAGCAATCCTGAGAGCAGGGGAGCCCACTTCATTACCGATTGAAAACACTTCCGCGTCATTTTCAGTGGAGAATTGATGGAACTTATTCTATAATGACGGATTAAAGCTTTTTTTGGAGCGATTTATGTTCGAAGCAGATAAAATCAAAGACACTCTCAATCTTCCCCAGACGTCGTTTTCTATGAAGGCCAAACTCGCGTTAAAAGAACCTGAAATTCTAAAACATTGGGATCAAATCGATCTGTATCAAAAGATACAGGAGAAAAACCAAAACAAACCGTCGTTCGTTTTGCATGACGGTCCTCCCTATGCAAACGGCAATATCCATTTGGGAACGGCATTGAATAAGATACTTAAAGATTTTATTGTCCGCACAAAATCCATGTTGGGTTATAAAGCCCCATATGTGCCGGGCTGGGATTGCCATGGATTACCGATCGAAATTAAGGTCGATAAAATCTTGGGCGATAAAAAGAAGGAGATGTCTATTATTGAGGTCAGGGAAGAGTGTAAGAAATACGCCTTAAAATTTGTAGATATTCAGAGAGAACAATTTAAAAGATTGGGTGTCTTTGGAGATTGGAACAAACCCTATTTGACGATGAATCCCGAGTATGAGGGAGAAATCCTGCGACTGCTGGCTGCTTTTTTTGCATCAGGGAGTGTTTACAAGGGGAAAAAACCGGTTTACTGGTGTCCAGACTGTCAAACCGCATTGGCCGAGGCTGAAATCGAATACAAAGACCATAAATCACCCTCCATCTATGTCAAATTCCCAATGATTTCCGATTTATCACTAAAATTTCCTGCATTAAAGGGAAAAGATGTATCTGTTTTAATATGGACAACCACTCCCTGGACTCTTCCGGCTAATCTGGCCATCGCCTTTCATCCTGATTATGAATATGATGCGTTCGAAACAGATGGACATGTCTATATAGCGGCCAAACGTTTGGTGCCTGTTCTTGCAGAAGAGCTGGGATTTAAAGAGATCCGAGTTTTAGCGACCTTCCTTGGAAAGGATATGGAAGGGAAAAAAGCGAAACACCCTTTTATAGACAGAGAGTCCGTATTTGTTTTAGCCGATTATGTCACGTTGGACCAGGGAACCGGAGCCGTTCATACTGCACCCGGACACGGCCATGAAGATTATATGACTGGTATAGACTATGGTCTTGATATTTATACTCCTGTGGACAGTGAAGGAAAATTTATTCCTCAGGTTGAGAAATACGCAGGACAAAACGTTTTTGACGCGAATAAAAACATCACTGAGGATATGCAGAAGGACGGAACGCTCTTAAAGGAAGTTGACCTCATTCATTCCTATCCACACTGCTGGCGGTGCAAAAATCCCGTGATTTTTCGTGCAACGGCTCAATGGTTTATCTCAATGGACAAGACTTGCCTGCGGAAGAAATCTTTGGAAGAGATAAAAAATATCGAATGGATTCCATCTTGGGGTGAAGAGCGAATTGCCAATATGGTCGAAGCTCGTCCCGATTGGTGTATATCGAGGCAGCGTTCCTGGGGAGTTCCAATTCCCGCTTTTAACTGTAAGGATTGCGGTGCAATATTGGCCAATGAAGATATAACTTTAAAAATTGCCGATATCTTTTCTCAAGAAGGCTCCAATTCATGGTTCA
>CAZEWV010000590.1:0-1734 GCA_964516025.1 uncultured Eubacteriales bacterium | reverse complement strand
TAGGCCTCGAAATTGCCGGAGCCTTAAAAAATGTTATCGCCATTGCTTCAGGAATTTCGGAAGGGCTGAAGTTTGGAGCCAATTCCATGGCAGGCTTAGTCACTCGAGGGTTGGCGGAGATAACGAGGTTGGGTACCAGGTTAGGTGCGAAACCTGAAACCTTTGCAGGATTAGCGGGTGTTGGCGATCTCGTGCTCACATGTACCGGTCGGCTGAGCAGGAACCGCTATGTCGGTTATGAATTGGGGAAAGGAAGGAAACTTGAAGAAATCGTAAGCGGAATGAAAATGATTGCCGAAGGGATCACGACAACTCTCTCAGGATGGCAGCTGGCTCAAAAAAATAAAACGGACATGCCTATCTGTGAGCAGGTTTATCGGATTTTGTATGAGGGAAAAGATCCCAGATCTGCTCTACAAAACCTCATGTCCAGAAAATTAAGAGAGGAATAAATGAAGATAAAAATAGCCTTTATTCTTGTTGTCTGTCTCCAAATGATACTCTGTGCAACCTCACAAACCAGAGTCGAAAAATCCAATGAAAAAGACCCGTATTACCAGTACAAGATGGGGCTTTATTACTTGAATTCCAGTCAATTGGATTTGTCCATCAAACATCTAAAGGAGTCCCTGTCAGTCAATCCGCAAAACCATTTAGCCCTTAATGCTCTGGGTCTGGCCTATTTAACGAAAGGAAATTTTGATGAATCAGTCAAATATTTCACAGAATGCTTAAAAATCAATCCCTCTCTAACGGAAGCTCAGAATAACCTGGGAATTGCCTATCAGGAACTTGGACTCCTGGCTAAAGCCGAAGAGTTTTTTATTGCAGCCAGTTTAGATATGCAATACAGTTCCAGGGAACATGCCTTCTATAATCTGGCCCGTTTGTATTTCATTCAAAATAAATTGCAGGACGCCCTTATCCAGGTTCAGAAATCTCTCGCAATAAAGCATGATTTTCCATCGGCACTCTACCAGGAAGGGATTATCTTTTCAAAGCTGGATCAATTGGATGATGCTGTCAGTAGTTTTGAAAAGGCTTTTGAAATTATTCCAGACGATATCGATTTGAATTTTAACCTGGCCGAAACCTATTTTAATAACAAACAGTTTGAAAAAGCCAAGCAACTCTTTAATACGCTCTATCTACAAAGCATCAATATGGAGATGAAAAAGAAAATTGAAGATTATCTAAGAAAAATAAAATAACCAGGATCAGAGACCGGCGTCTCTTCTAAGCGCTTCGGCTTTATCTGTCTTTTCCCACGTGAATTCATCTTCTGTACGTCCAAAATGACCGTAAGCGGCCGTTTTACTATATATGGGTCGAAGAAGATTGAGCGATTCAATCATTTTTTTTGGATGGAGTTCAAAATGAGCCTGAATCAAGTCTTTGATCTTGTCCTCAGATATTTTGGTTGTATCGAAGGTGTCGACCATAATGGAGACAGGATGTGGAATCCCGATTGCGTAGGCCAGTTGGATCTCCAGCTTATCAGCCAATCCGGCTGCAACGAGGTTCTTGGCGATATAGCGTGCCATGTATGAGCCAGACCGGTCAACCTTGGAAGGATCCTTTCCGGAAAAACATCCCCCACCATGACTCCCAACACCACCATAGGTATCCACAATGATTTTGCGTCCCGTTAGACCCGAATCGGCGAACGGTCCCCCCCTCTCAAAACGGCCGGTTCCGTTTATATAGTATTTTGTTCCCGCATCCAGCATACCG
>CAZEWV010000589.1:0-1737 GCA_964516025.1 uncultured Eubacteriales bacterium | reverse complement strand
TGGAAGCCATCGCACCTCGGGTTGAAGGCCCGGTCTCACCTCTGGTATTTGAGCTGAGCAAGGACACATCGATCGTTTATGCAGTTTTTGGATTATGGAATAAGGAAAAGAACGAAGAGATTCCCGAATTTTCTGCGCGGCTTAAGTCCAAGACGGCGGAAGAAACTTATCCGCTGAAAACTTTGAAACGGAACGATATCCGCACAAACCAAAATAACACTCTGGTTCTAGAACTGGAGTTGACGCCTGTTCCATCAGGCAACTATGTCCTAGAAATTTCCGTTGTGGGATCAGATCATTCGGAAAGCCAGGTTTATTCCCAGGATGTTTTCATTAGCTGAATTCCTCTCATTATTCTGCTCTAGGTAAACAATTCGCTGGGATAATAGGAGTGCCGAGGGCCCCGTGCTCGAACCGGCACGTAGGATTACCTACGAGGGATTTTAAGTCCCTTGCGTCTACCAATTCCGCCACCCCGGCATCCTTTCTTATCAATGACTTAGAAGAGAATCTTTTTGATCTGGTTCAATATGTGAATAATTTGTGAATATTTGTTCATCTTTTTGCTTCTGTTTCATCATCTCAGCAAGCGATTCCACTGCTCTTCTTTTAAGCTCCTCACTGCTATGGGCATACCTTGCGGTCATCCTTATATCCGAGTGTCCCAGAATGTCTCTTATCGATATGAGATCAGCGCCATTCATAAGCGCATAGGTAGCAAACGTATGCCTTAAATCATCCGCATGACTCTGCAAATAGTATCCAGACTGGCGTTTCCACTCGGACCGTCCCGCAAGCTCCCGGTGCATCCGAAGGCGTTTACCGTTTGGTTCCGACGGGATACGGTCGTGTGATCTGGGCAGGGCAGATACAAATCCATCAGTTTCAGGATGGATCTGAGGAATCCTTCTGCTTGGTGTAATGGAAGGTGAAAGACCAGCCTGAGCAATATCGAAGTCTCGATGGCGATGTCAGAATAGATCGGTTGGCCGCCCCGCCTTCCATTCTTTGGAGGTGTCCACGTGTCGATGGCATCTCGGCTGAGCCAGACAGTAATATTGCCTCGGTTTCGAAGAGATTGCTCATACTCCGACCAGTTCTTGATTCGATAGGATGTCTTGTATTTCGGATGTCTTAACACTCTCTTGTGGGCTTCGGGCATGCTGACATTCAGGATTTTGAGAATTTTATATGCTTATAAAATGATGGCTCTCATATGTAATGTCAACACCACAATGGATTCATGCACTAAAGTCGGACTGAGCTGCATCATTCTTCTGCCGCAGCGATTCGGGCAGCCAACGCCAAGCTGCAGGCAAAGAGAATCAGTAAGTCTTTTTTCCTGTGCAGATGTCTCAACTTCATACAATAATTTCCATCACATCTTTATCGAAACTCAACATTTTGACTCAGGTTACAAGCAGAAAATCCTAGGAACTCAATAGATATTCATGAAATGGGAATACAAGTACAGTGTAGCTGACATGAAATTTTCTAGGCATATAAATAAATCAAGACAATAACTCTTTCTCATGCTTCCTTCTTTACCTTTAAAAATCTTGCATTGATTGCCACAACCACCGTGCTCAAGGACATGAGCACCGCACCCATTGCAGGGGAGAGGAGAATCCCGGCTTTGTAAAGAACTCCTGCAGCTAGAGGAATAGCGAAAGCATTGTAGGCAGTCGCCCAGGCAAGGTTCTGGACCATCTTTCTATATGTGGCACGTGCAAGGCC
>CAZEWV010000588.1:0-1739 GCA_964516025.1 uncultured Eubacteriales bacterium | reverse complement strand
TTTCACCGACTCCAATGACGAGAAAGTTGTTGGGACCGACTTTGATCCATTTTCCAATAGGATCCGAATACGGGAATAGATTTTCTTCGATGTCTGCTCCGATGACACACACATAGCGGGAGCGGTCTTCATCCTCTTTTTGGAAATGCCGGCCTCTGTCCAATTCGATAACTCTTCCTATTGTTTGATCTAAATGGGTCATGCCAGTGATATTCACTTCTTTTAATGATTGGCTGCCGTACTTGACGGTTCGGGTTGTCTGGACTGAAGCTCCCACAATTTCGCAGGATTGGCACTGCTGGCGAATGAGTCTCATGTGATCAAGAGTGAGATCTTTTCGTTTCATCATCTCTCTAAGATCCTTAATGGAAAGACTGATAAGAGACATTTTGGAGACGACAAAATCATTGGTTCCAAACTCGGCCATTTCGGAATAGATGAAATTATTGAGTCCCTGGATGACGGATACGACGGTGATGATGGTCAGGACACCGATGATAATTCCAAGCAAAGTCAGTAGTGTTCTCAGCTTGTTGGCCCACAGCGAGCTCACCGCCATGGTGATGGATTCACTCATGTTGACTTTTGCCATTTTTTTATTTTTTCAGTGACCTCTCGGACTCATTATATAAGATACGTACAGAGGAAGGAAAGGTTTTGTCCCGCTTGACAAGACATGCCCCAGAGCACAAAATGAGATTAAAGAATGAAGGCTCTTTATTTAGAAGATGGCGACATAAGAATAAAAGATATAAAAAAACCTGTCCCCTCCCAACACACGGCTTTGATAAAGGTTCTAAAGGCCGGAATCTGCAATACAGACATCGAAATCATCAAGGGCTACATGGATTTTTCAGGGACACTCGGACACGAGTTCGTGGGTCGTGTCCTTGAGTCTCCAGAACCTCGTTGGGTAGGAAAACGTGTCGTTGGGGATATCAATGTGTCCTGTGGAATCTGTGATTTTTGTCAAAAAGGAGAGTCCAGACACTGCCCTTCCAGGGAAATCCTCGGTATCAGCAATAAGGATGGAGCATTTGCTGAATATTTAACTCTTCCCGTCAATAATCTTCACTCTGTTCCTGATAGCGTCTCGGATACGGAAGCCGTCTTTGTCGAGCCTCTTGCCGCGGCTTGTGAAATTTTGGAGCAAATCGATATTGAAAATGGGATGTCCGTTGCTGTTCTTGGAGATGGAAAACTGGGTCTTCTGATTGCTCAGGTGATGAGGCTTGAAACTCCAAGCGTGAGTTGTTTTGGGAGACATGACAAAAAATTAGAGCGACTTCAGAATAAGGGCATTCGTACATTCAAGAACGGCGAAATGAAAAAAAAAGCGTATGATGTCGTCATTGAAGCCACCGGCTCTTCATCCGGAATCAAACATGCCTTGACAATGGTCAGACCAAAAGGCTATATCGTCTTGAAGAGCACCATCCACGGAGAGGCCTTTGTGGATCTGTCTAAAATCGTCGTGGACGAACTTATTTTGATCGGATCACGCTGTGGCCCTTTTGATAAAGCCCTGGATCTTTTGGAGAAAAAAAGTGTGGATGTCGAAAAAATGGTAGACAGGGAATTTCGTTTAGAGCATGCGGTTCAAGCGCTGTCTTTTGCTGAAAATCCGGATGTCGTGAAAGTTCTTCTCGTCCCATGACTTCCCCCCTAAGGATAAAAATTATCGACAACATATTCAGGAGAGAAAAAAATGTCAAAAACACAGGAGTTTGTGAAGGGAG
>CAZEWV010000587.1:0-1741 GCA_964516025.1 uncultured Eubacteriales bacterium | reverse complement strand
GAACTGACTCCCAGTGTCACCAAACCGAAAAGAAAAAGAGCAAGAATTTCCGGCCAAAGGACTTCCGGCCCGTTTCCCTTAAGGAGAATCCCTCTAACGGCCCTCCCGTAGTATCTCAAAGGATTGAGAAGAGTAAGGTGCTGGATGACTCTTGGCATGCTTTCCAATGGTGTGAAAATTCCTGATAGGAGCATGGCCGGCATCAGGAAGAACAAAACACTTGTCATGGCCTGCCCCTGCGTCCGGGAGATCGTAGAGACGAAAAGGCCGAGACTGAGCGTTGTCACGATAAAGAGAAGCGAGACCCCAAGAAGAAAAAGTATGCTGCCTCTGATGGGGAGCCTAAAGATGATTTTCCCCGCTAGAAGTATCAGAACTATATCCACAAGGCCGATCAAAACAAAAGGTGCTGTTTTTCCAATGATGAGCTCCCATGGTTTGATGGGGGATACGACCAGAGTCTCCAAGGTCCCCATCTCCCTCTCTTTTGTGATGGCCATCGCAGTCAAAAGCAGCGTGGTCAAAAGAAGAATAAGGCAGATAACTCCTGGCACCATGTAGATAGAACTCTTCAGGTCGGGATTGTACCAGATCCTCTCATGAGATTTTATGAGTCCTGACACACTTCGACCGAGAACTTCGGTCATGATCTTTTCAGAATGGTTATTCAGAAGCCGTGCGATATAGCTCAAAACGATAGTGGCGGAATTGGCGTCCGAGCCATCAAGGATAATCTGGATGGATGTGTTTCGTCCGGTCTGGAGATTTTTTTCGAAATTTGAGGGGATGACAACCGCCACTTTTATGTCTCCTCTTTGGATCAGATCATCGATCTCCTCAATTGAGCCGATACTGTGATCGAGACGAAAGGCCTCCGTATGGAGAAAATTGCCAACAAGGGCCCGGCTCTCCCGGCTTTTGTCATAGTCGAGCACGCCCATGGAAATGTTTTTCACATCGGTTGTGGCTGCGAAGCCAAACAAAATAAGCTGGAGCACGGGTGCGACAAATAGCGGAAGGATCATCCTTTTGTCGCGGAATGTCTGGATGAACTCTTTTCGGATTATGTGACGGATGACGCTTAGCATTTTATTCCAAACTCAGTTTAAATTTCTTAGCACATGCGAAAACAATGATCACTGCAAAGATAAAAAGTGCTCCCACTTCCTGCCAGTGGACGGCCAGCCCGGTGCCTTTTAGAAAAATTCCTCTCAGAACGGTTAGAAAGTACTTAGCCGGGACAAAGTTGGTGACTATTCGAATCAAACGGGGCATCGAAGCTACAGGAAAGAGAAATCCTGAGAGCAAAAAAGCCGGGAGAAACGTCAGGATGATGGACATCATAAACGAAAGCTGCTGAGATTTAGACACGGTCGAAATGAAAAGTCCGATCCCCAGGCTGCTGAAAAGAAAAAGGCTGGCGACCAAAAAAAGAAAAAACAGATTTCCCCTAAAAGGCACACCGAAGAGGACCTGCCCTATCAGAATGACAAAGAGTGTCTGGATTAATCCCAGAACATAGTAGGGAAAGAGTTTGCCGAAAATCATTTCATGTGGTCGAATGGGTGTGGCGATCAGCTGCTCCATTGTTCCCATTTCCCATTCCCTGGATACTGTCAAGGATGTCAGCATGGCCGCAATCACCATCATCAACACCGCAATAAGGCCGGGGACAATAAAATTTGTACTTCGCAGCTCCGGATTGTACCAAACTCGGGGCTCTATCTGGAAAGGTGGGAGG
>CAZEWV010000586.1:0-1751 GCA_964516025.1 uncultured Eubacteriales bacterium | reverse complement strand
TCAGAGTCGATGCTGTAATGGCCATCCCCACTTCGGAAGCGCCTTTCTTAGCCGACTCCGCAGGCCCTGCTCCACCTTCCATATGGCGGAAAATATTTTCGATCACAACAATGGCATCATCCACAAGCATCCCAATACCTAGGGCCAGGCCCCCCAATGTGAGAAGATTGATGGTGTATCCGGCCGCATATATGGCAATAAAAGTCGTGATCACAGACAGGGGAATGGCCAGCGCTATCGTGGCTGTTGGACGCCAGTTTCGGAGAAAGACCAGTATGAAAAAGACAGCCAGAATCCCTCCTATAAGGGCGTTGTCTCTTGTCCTCCGAATGACCATCTGGATCATATCCGATTGGTCCAACCAAGGATAGAACTTGATGTTCTGAGGCAGGATTTCAAGAACTCTTTTCATCTCCTTTTTGACGGCTTCAGCGGTGATCACAGTGTTGGCTCCGGAGCGTTTGTTGATCATATAGATCACGCCCTCTGTCCCTTGAATTCGCGAGAGAAATCGTGTTTCTTTGAGAGAATCTTTTACTTTGGCCACATCCTTCAAATAAATCGGCTGACCGGCCTGAGTAGAACCAACAACGGTTTCCCGGATATCTTCAATTGTGGTGAATTCCCCGAGCATCCGGACCAGGAAATCGGAATGAATCTCGATAATATGTCCTGCGGGGAGATTTATGTTTTCTTGCCGGAGAGCAAGGACAATCTGTTCAAAGGAGATGTTGCGGGAAACGAGAGCGGATTTATCGATATCCACGAGGATTTCCCGGACATCTGTGGAGTAGATCTGGACAGAGGCGACCCCGTCAATTCTCTCCAATCGATGCACGAGTTCTTTTTCGATTTGCGCCTTAAGTTCGACAGTGGGAAGGTCCCCTGTGATGCCTCCGAACAAGATGGGAAACGCCCCCAGATTGAATTTCACAACGAGAGGATCGCTGGCGTCTTGGGGAAGATAGATTCTGTTGAGGCTAATTTGATCCCTGATATCTTGGGCTGCAAAATCCAGATTGGTCCCCCACTCAAACTCGATCAGAATCAATGACATTCCTTCGGAAGCGATGGATGTGATCTTTTTTACACGACTGACTGAATTAATGATCTGCTCGAGAGGTTTGGTGACCGTATTCTCAATATCTTTCGATGCTGCCCCCGGGTAGTTCGTAATCACAGAGACTGTCGGAAATTCGATGTCCGGAAAATAGTCCAATCCCAGTTTTGAAAATGCGAGAAAGCCCAAGACCACAAGTATCATAGCCAACATAGATGTCGGCACTCTATGATTAACGGAAAACTCCGGTATCTTCATTTGACAACTTCTAAAACATCTATTTGAGTCCCCTCCTCAAGGCCAATATTTCCTTCAATAATGACCCGGTCGCCTTCCTTGAGGCCTGATGCCACTTCTACAAAATCTTGATTTTGAAATCCCAAAGTCACACCGACTTTTTTCACGGTCTCCCCTTGGACAACAAAAACATAGCTTTTTTCCAAGACCGCCTTCGGAGGAATGACGAGGACATTCTCATGAACACCAACAGTAAAAGTGACATCCCCGAAAGTGTTGGGTTTGAGCAGCAGGTCTTGATTATCAAGCACAACCACTACTGTAAATTTTTTTGACTGGGAATCGGCAGTCAGATTGACAAGAGAAACTCGCCCCGGAAAAGCTCTTCCTGGAAAAGCCGACACTTCGACTTCGAGCTTAATACGGGAATAATCCATCAGAGTCAGGATCCCTT
>CAZEWV010000585.1:0-1759 GCA_964516025.1 uncultured Eubacteriales bacterium | reverse complement strand
GGATCACTCCGTTCCACAATATCGCTGGAATGCTCACGGAATCGGCCAGCGCAAAGCTGGCGACCCCCCTGTATATCCATCCTGAGCAGCTGCGCGGCGGGGCCCGGCAGTTCCCGGAATACAAAGCCCAATCCACATTCCCAAATCCATGGCCGGGTGGCTGGTGGACACTGAGAGACATTGTTGAACAGAAGAAGATTTCGGCATGGGCACTCCTCGACCTTGCCGCCAGAAACAAGGAAACCGTTCTGCGGAATGCCTATCTGAAGGCCAAAAGACAGACAGAACGAGGGGCCCAGGGAAAGCCCAATGCCTATGTTATACCTGCAGACCAGCATGATTTGCTGACCGCACTCAAGATGGTGAATACACTATTGATGTCCGGGATAGAAATCAAGAAGGCGTCAAAAGATCTTCGTATTGGTGGGGTCATCTATCCAAAAGACTCATTTGTCATCTCTCTGGCACAGCCAAAGATGGGTCTGATTCGAAATTTATTAGGGCGGACATTTTACGCCGATAACGATTGGACACGAGATAAAGATGGAACGCCACTGCGGCCCTATGATTCGGCCACTCACACCATGAACGAATTTATGGGCGTTCGTGTCGATCCGGTCGATGAAAAAATAGAGGGAGATCTCGATATCCTCACAGGCCAGATCAAAATTGCTGGAAAAGTCGCCGCAGGCAGTCCAAAATATGTGCTTGACGGGCGATTGAATGCCTCTTTTAAGGCTGTGAATCTTCTTTTGGAAAAAGGGATTAGTGTCAGCCGGGCTGACAAGTCATCTCCAGGGTTGCGTCCCGGTGATTTTTTTGTCTCCAGTGGATCGGAAGTTGTTCTCAAAGAAGTGGCAGAAAAAACAGGAGTTGATTTTATGGCTCTACAAGAAGAGCCGGTTTTGGGGACTCATGAAGTCAAAAAGAAACGTGTGGGGATGTATCATCGCTACTGGGGTGGCAATATGGATGAGGGATGGACCCGATTTCTTCTCGAGCAGTTTTCTTTCCCTTACACATCACTAGAGGATGCAGAGATCAAAAAAGGAAATTTGATAAAAAATTATGATGTTTTTATCCTGCCGAATGATTCTACCGGTATGATCACCGGAGAGATATCTTCATCCTCCAGACGTTTCTCACCGACATCTGTTCCTCCCGAGTACAGAAGCGGTATCGGAAAGGAAGGTGTTGATGCGCTTTTAGAGTTTGTTCAAAATGGAGGAACCTTGGTAGCACTCGGAGAAGCCTGTAGTTTTGCGATTGAAAAATTTGGTTTAAATGTGTTTAATCCCATGGGGAACTTGGATTCTAATGAATTTTTCTGTCCGGGATCGACACTTAGAGTGAAATTCGACAACACACATCCTCTGGCCTACGGGATGCCTTCAGAAGGGCTGGCCCTTTATTGGTCGAGCCCGGCATTTGCGATAACTCCTGGACAGCACAATGAGATGTATGAAACCGTTGTGCGCTACAAAGACAGAGATCTTCTTCAAAGCGGTTGGCTCATCGGAGAAAAGCATCTGGTAAATCTAGCGGGAATGGTCAACGCGAAACAGGGAAAGGGTCAAGTGGTACTCATCGGCTTCCGGACGCAGAACCGGAGCCAGACACACGGCACCTTCAAACTGCTTTTCAACACAATGATTCGTTGATAAAGAATTTTACGGCGCGACAAGCTGCATGATGAGGGCGCATATCCACGCGCCATAGGTCCCCAGCGCATAACCCAGCACGGCGAGCAAAACACCGA
>CAZEWV010000584.1:0-1761 GCA_964516025.1 uncultured Eubacteriales bacterium | reverse complement strand
GTCAGCACCGATTATGATATCTGCGATAAGCTTTATTTTGATGAGTTGAGTTTTGAAAGGGTGGCGGATATTTATGAGAAAGAAAATCCCAAAGGCTTGATCATTTCGATGGGCGGACAGATTCCCAACAATCTGGCTATGAAATGCTATGATTACGGGATCAAGATATTAGGCTCCTCGCCGTTGAGCATCGACAGCGCAGAAAACCGGCACAAGTTTTCCGCCCTTCTCGATGAGCTGGGTATAGACCAACCCCAATGGGAGGAGCTGACCGGAATGGACGAGGCCAAGACTTTTGCCAAAAATGTTGGCTATCCCGTACTCATCCGTCCCAGTTATGTGCTCAGCGGTGCAGCCATGTCTGTGGCCTTAAACGATGTGGAATTGGAATTTTATCTCGGCAAGGCATCCCTCATCAGCCCTGAATACCCAGTTGTTATTAGCAAATTTATTGAGAATGCCAAGGAGATTGAGATCGATGCCGTGGCTAAGAACGGAGAGCTGTTTGTCTATGCCATCTCCGAACATGTTGAAAATGCAGGAGTCCATTCAGGGGATGCCACCATGGTTCTTCCGCCTCAGAGAACTTATCTTGAAACCACTCGGCGAATGAAAAAAATTGCCCGGCAGATTGCCCAAGCCCTTCAGATTAACGGCCCTTTCAATATCCAATTTATAGCCAAAGATAATGCGGTTAAAGTCATAGAATGTAATCTGCGTGCTTCGCGCTCGTTTCCGTTTGTATCCAAGATCTTTAAAATGAACTTCATCGATCTGGCCACAAAAATCATTTTAGGGATCGATGTTCCCCGGATAGATAAATCCTGTTTTGAACTCGACTATGTCGGAGTAAAGGCGCCTCAGTTCTCTTTTACCAGAATCAAAGGTGCCGATCCTGTCCTGAGTGTGGAGATGGCTTCGACAGGGGAAGTGGCCTGTATTGGAGACAGTTTTGAAGAAGCTTTCCTGAAATCTCTCCTCTCGGTTGGATTCTCTTTCCCTAAAAAGAATATCCTTTTATCCACCGGCCCTTTTGAAAGCAAGGCCATGTTCCTTCCCAATGCGAAGAGACTGCATGATCTTGGATACAAACTTTTTGCAACCCGGGGGACGGCCGACTTCATGAAGTACCACGGGATTCCCTCCGAGGTTCTTTACTGGCCTTTGGAAAAAAGGGAGCCTAACACTCTGTCGTACATTGAAAGCCGAAACCTCGATCTGATCATCAACATCCCAAAAAGTATTGAGGAAGAAGAGCTTACGAACGATTACTTGATAAGAAGAAAAGCGATTGATTTCAACATCCCTCTGATCACCAATCTGGAATTTGCCGAAAGATTCATCGATGCCATTGCAAAATTAGATATCGATGATCTTGCCATCAACTCCTGGGACGAATATTAGGGGTCGCGTCTCGACATTCGACATTTCACCCATGAAATGTCGAATGTCGAGACGCGACCCCTTTTTACTTGACAAAAATCATAGTATAAGTAAAAATAGTAGTTCCATTTATTATAAGTTTCCAGGAGGTAATCATGTCTAAAAAATCGAGAATTTTGACTTTGTTTATGATGATGACTTTTGTACTGGTTCTAGCAGGAATTTCACAGCTGCAGGCTGCAGAAAAAGTGACTTGTGCGGTGACAGGAAAAGAATTCGAAAAAACCGAAGCGACCAGTTCATTTGAGTTCAAGGGTGAGATCTATTATTTTTGCTGTCCCGGCTGCAAGGACAAGTTCGTCAAGAATCCCGAGGAAT
>CAZEWV010000583.1:0-1769 GCA_964516025.1 uncultured Eubacteriales bacterium | reverse complement strand
ATCTCCGATCAATGAATTCCACAGAATATTGACAGATGCCTTCAGAGAGCGGGAAAAGAAGATAAACCAGGGAATCGTCAAATCTTTTGAATCCGTAAAGATTACTGAAGATGGAGTCGACCCGGACAGCGACGAGCTCAAAGGACCTTCATCGACCTGGACATACCTAATCAGTGACGACCAATTTGGCGCCTGGATGGAACTGCTCAAGGGAGGGAATATCGGATTTGCCGCTGGTGCTGCGGCCTGGTACGCCCCCATATTTATCCTCTGGGGAATTATCCACCGCCTCATGAAAAGAAAGAAAAAGGAAGAAAACTAACAGAATCTATATTATGTTTTTTCTTGAAGGCTTGTGAGATATTTTAAATCCTCGAGGTCTTTATATCGATTTGCTTTTCTTTTATTTGTCACCAATTCATTCAGCCCAATGTAATAAATCGAATATTTTTTATTCCTGATCCTCATTTCCTCATTTGTGCGATTATTCCAGGCTTGTTCAAAAGATACTGCAGAAATATTGTTGATGAGATCAATTCTGTTGGGAGGGCGCCCAAATTGGATAATAGCTCCTTTCTTCTTGAATTCCTCATAATTCCTAACTCCGGGGATCTCACCCTTCCAAAATTTTTTCAAGGCAGAAAAAAGCCTTTTGGCGTTATCATCGGTTCTTGCATAAAAGAAATCGACATCGCCTGTTAATCTGGCATAACCGTAATAAATTACTGCTTCCCCTCCAACAATCAGATATCGCACATTGTTCTCAGCTAGATGCCTGATGAAATCTAACGTATCGGAAGAAAAACATGAGGAATCCATTCTATTTCTGTGAATCTCTTACGTCGGGAGGATTTTTGCCGAAATACCGTTCACGCAGTTTTTTGGCTGCTGCTTGCCGTTCGGAGGGGGACATTTGAATATGCTGCATGATGTCATACTCTTCCGCCTCTTTAAAATTCTTTGATTTGTGAACGATGGGTTCCATATCGACAATGACTCCTGATAAACTGTCTTTATTATATACAATTTCAGAGAATTACTGAATCACAACTTCTCAGATTTTCAAAAAAATTTTGTTTTGAGAAATTTCCACCTCATTTCGTCTAATACACATATGAGAGCGAATTCTTGACAAAAGCACAAAATGCTGGAGCTCTATCTTGAAGATTTTGATGATGCTTATACGGCTCTCGAAAGACTGAACAATAAAAATGCCAAATATCTAACCACTAAGGAAGTGGAGAAAGAGCTTGATTTATAGTGCCATCTGGCATGAAGATGCTTTAAAAGACCTGAAGAGCCTGGATCCACATGATGCAAAAAAAATTGTCGAGAAAGTAAAAACTCACCTCTTACTCAACCCGACAAAATTGGGCGTACCACTTAAGGGAGCTCTGAAGGTTTTTTACAGATACCAGGCTGGAAACTATAGAGTCATTTATGCCATCGATTTTCAGGAAAAAGAAATCCTCATTCTCTTTATAAACCATAGAAAGGATATTTATCGAAAAACTGGGAAAAAATAGAACTTTGGGTCTGGCCAAATAGCTTATTCCCAATGCACCGAATATCTGACAACAAACTGATACCCGTCCTTGTCTTCTTCTCTTGCGTAAACTTTCCCATCTTTCCAAACGATTGGGCTGAGAAAAAGGGAGAATCTTCCGAAATTGAAACGGAGAGGGACTCGTGCGAAACAAATTCCATCCGGACTGAAGACATCGTAGATAAATCCCTTCCCGTCTTTTGTTTTTTCCCAGGTCTGGACA
>CAZEWV010000582.1:0-1779 GCA_964516025.1 uncultured Eubacteriales bacterium | reverse complement strand
TAACACCATGGACCACTATCCGAAAACGAAGCGGAGTTTTTTTCTTCCCAGCCATGGTATTTGAATATCTACTTTATCAAAGCCTGCAGCAATCAGCAAAGGATTATGAGCCCTTTTCTGAAATCGAATGATAATTTCTCTTTCATCAATAATTATATTGGCGGTAGCGTCAACGAAATCTCTGAAGAGATGGCGAGATTTGGCATTTTGATAGCCATTCCCGATTCTGGAACTTAAGATTCGATAGAGGCTGCTTGCCATGAGGGTAAGTTGTAAATCTAAATTGACTTTCATGGCAACAGCAGAGGATAGAGCATCCATATGAAAAAAATCAACGCTGTCCTCAATAGTGTTCTCGATGATCATCCTTTGTGCGTAGCGAGTAATTAGTTTAGGTGCCGAGCGTGTGAGTTGGTTGGTCAGCAAGAAAGTTGGCTCTTCGTGTCCGAGATCAGTAATTACCAACTGACGAATGGGGTCTTCGTAATCTCTTATGAAGATTTTGCTATCTAATATTCGAGGATTTCTGTAGATGCGAGAAATCCCTTGAAGCTCGATTTTTCTCCATGCAGATATTGGTTCATTATTAGCTTCTTGTACCATCTTTTGTGAACGTCGTCTAAGAGTGATAAAATCTATACCCAATTGATTAAGTTTGCTCAAATTCTTATAGGTAGTAAGCTTGGAGTCAAAGATCAATTCTTCTGGGAGATGTCCTGTACGTTCCTTCCAGAATTCAATGAATCGGAGGATCTCATCATTTTGCGTCTCTTTACGCAATTCAGCGTTGGCATAGCAAAAGACACGGGTATTTGCATCTTGAGCAATAAAGGCCAAAACCCCCTTCTGTCGGCGGCTACGCTTGGAAACATAATGTTTTTGAACCAATGCATCTTCACCATGAAAAGGGATGGTGTGGAAGTCAAGATCAAATGATGTGCCTCGGTCGATCCCTGATTTTTCCATAGCATCAAACCAGGATTTCATCAACTTTGAATAGCAGCCGGGATCGATTCGACAACTATATTCTGTAAGGAACGCTCGCTTAGGAACTGCATTCAAACCAGCAAAAATGGCAAGTCCCTCATCAAGGACATAACTCATGACATGGCTATGACGAGCTGAGCCGAAAAGTTTCAGTGCCAGGAGGGAACGTATTGCATGGCCGGCAGGAATCATTTTTGAACCCGGGAATCCTGTCTGGTTTATAATCTTATCAAAAGGAATCGAAGCCAAAAAAGGCAGGAAAAGGAAGAGACCACCAAACTTGGTACGGAAATGACGGGGCGCCAAATCAAGTTGCCTTGCATCGGCAATTTCAGCCCTTATGGGATGTAGTCCTGGAGGACGTTCTTCATCCCGTCTTCTGGGAAGCTTGGCAAAACCTTCTTCTTTTAAGATTAGTGATACACTCACGGGACTAATTTTACGTCCTTCCGTATTAAGAGCCTTACTAATATCGTAAATAGAAAAGTTTTCTTTACGTAATGTAATGACTCGTTCATGAACCGTATCTTTTTTGAGGGTTTTATGAGGTCCTTTGGCAGGTGGAAGGAAGAATTTTCGATGAGGATTTTGGCGGAACCCATGGGCAAGCACGCGAAAGCTCCCTTCGGTGTAACCGAAACGCCTGGCGACCTCCTTACTGGAAAGTCCCTCAACAAAATATGCTCGGAGCGCCTCGTATTGTCGCTGTGTGGAGTTAGAGGGTTCTAGAAAGACATGTGTTAATTCTGTTATATTATTATGTGAACTTATAAACATATATCCACTATGTCA
>CAZEWV010000581.1:0-1789 GCA_964516025.1 uncultured Eubacteriales bacterium | reverse complement strand
GCTTTGACGGGCACCGGTTTTTCGGGCTCGATAATTTCGACGACTTCAAGGCCTTCGGGGATGGCGACCTCGCCGACTGTCCCAATTTCAGGGAGAGTATCGCCCTCTATTTCTTCGACCATAGCTGCGATTTTTGCATCTACCGGCTTTTCCTCCAGTTCTTCCAATCCGATCTCCTCCAGGGGTTCTCCTTCTAGTTGATAGAGAAAAAGGCCCTTGCTCTTTTCTGATTGCGTAAACTCGGGAGAGTTGAGAAGAACTTTCTCTACGTCTTCGATGGACGTGCGTTTGATGAAATCGACAAGATGAAAAGCGCGTTGATAGTGGATAGTGAGGGCCTCCCCCTCCAATCCGAAATTTTTAAAGATGAGGATGAGCAGGTCTTTAAGGTCAACATCTTTCCTTTGGCCGTAAAGAGTAAAGAGGGTGGTCAGCGTTTCACGCTCTAAAAAGATGATCTTGTTGGGAAGGGAAAAAGTGAACGCCTCCTCCCCGGTATTTGTGATCTCATCCTTCACAGGATCATATGTGAGGCTGGGTACCTCGAGCTTCTTTTTTGACTTTTTAAGGCTAAAATGGCACGATGTGACGTTTTTTTTCTCGATGGTGAGACTGGCTCCCTGAGGAACATTGTTTTTTTCGTAGAATTCCTGCAGTCCGTAAAAGATATTGAATGCGGGGTAGTAGTAGACGATGTAGTCCCTGCCGTCGTCAGTATCCGTAAAGCTGTATTCTCTGGACTGTGAAAAATGCCGGTTCATGCTTTTGGGGATTTTGATGCAGCCTGAGAGTACTTCTCTCCATGTTAGATAGACTTTTAAGGGCAGTTCCGGGGCAGGAGAGAGGGATTCATGCTTAGTTTCATCCAGGCTTGGAACTTTGGCCTTGGATTTTGTGATGGGAAGATTGGTCAGAAACGAATCGAGGGTTTCCTTCGAGAACCATTTTCCCCATTCTTCCGGAGAAACATAGACGAATTTTTTCTTGTAGTCCTTTTCCAGAATGAAATTGAGGCTGAGGCAGTGAATGGCAAACAGCTCATTGTTTTTGTCGATATCGAAGAGCTGAGGGACCAAATCTGTTGTGGCTGTGGAGAGGGGAGTTTCCACAAATTTTTTTTCGATTTTTTTAATCTCTTTTTCTGTGATACGGATCCGGTTTGCCTCCAGCTGCCAAAAGTCATTCCAGTTGAAAAATTTATCGGATTTTAAAAGGGCCGATTTGAGATTTTTCTCCAGTTTTTTCAGGTCTTTATCCGTCATAGGAAGTTCGTTTAACCGAGGATCGTTTTCTTTCTGCAGAATTTCTGGAGAAATGGCCTTTCCGTCGCAGTTGCACGGAAGGAGAACCTGGGTACGGGTCTTTTTCATGTAGTCGATATGCTTCCGGAATATACCCCCCCCTTGGTAATCGACTTCCAGCATTTCACAGTTAAAATCAGGAAGCGCAAACTTGTTGACCACCTTGAGTACCACAGAACCTTTGAAATGTTCGGCGCCTTTAGAGCTGACAGTTAGCGGTTCATCATATTTTTTGTGCACGAGGTCGCCGACTTCAAAAATACAATCGGGATTGTATTGTTTGGCTTCGAGGCGGCGCTGGCTGGCTGTCTTTTTGAAGGCGGTCTTTATGACCAGTTCTTCCTGTTTGACAGGAGTTTTGGTCTTCGCCAACTCCTTTTCCAAAATGGAAAGATCATCATTGGCAATGTGTGTTATTTCGTTTTCTTGGTCCATCTCTATTTTTTTATCCCCATTAATAATAACATAATGGCTTTTTGGAAATGAAG
>CAZEWV010000580.1:0-1795 GCA_964516025.1 uncultured Eubacteriales bacterium | reverse complement strand
CGTTAAGCTGAGTAATGAAACAGACTATATGATCACAGGAGTCTATGAGGATATCCCCCACAATTCGCATTTTCATTTTGAAGTGATACTTTCCATGTCGTCACTTGAGGAGAGCCGTGACCTGTCCTGGCTCAGCCAGAATTTTCAGACATATCTAGTCTTAAACGCAAACACGGGCATCCCGGCTCTTGAGGCAAAATTCCCTGATCTTCTCCTCAAATACATGGGGCCTCAGGTCCAGCAGATCCTGGGCCAATCCATGGAAGACCTGATCACAAGCCAGAATATAGTCATGGAGCTGTCTCTTATTCCCCTGAAGGACATCCATCTCCACTCCGATATGGACGCGGAACTGGAACCAAACAGCGATATCAAATATGTCTATATATTTTCCGCGATCGCTTTTTTCATCCTGATCATTGCCTCCATAAATTTCATGAATCTTTCGACGGCTCGGGCTTCGGGACGTGCCAAAGAGGTCGGGATCAGAAAAGTCCTGGGCTCATACAAAAAGGATCTTATCAAGCAGTTTTTAACAGAGTCCATGCTCCTGAGCCTGATCTCTCTCGGCCTTGCGGTAGTTCTGGTAATGCTGGCTCTCCCCTCTTTTAACCGGCTTTCGGGGAAGGCCTTGAGCAGTCTCGGACTTCTGTCGCTTCCTATGATCGGCTCTCTTTTGAGCGTCACTGTTATTACCGGGCTTCTTGCGGGGAGCTATCCGGCCTTTTTTATCTCCGCTTTCCAGCCGGTCAATGTGCTCAAGGGTCAGGTTCGGACAGGAGTCAAGGCCGGACTCCTGCGCTCTGGGCTTGTAGTGTTCCAGTTTTCAGCATCCATCATCCTCATCATAGGCACTATAGTGGTCTTCAATCAACTGCATTACATCCAGAACAAGAAGCTGGGATTCGACAAGGAGCAGGTCGTCATACTGGAAGACGCTTATCTTCTGGGCGACCAGGCTGAGACTTTTAAGGAAGAGACGCTGAAATATTCACAGATCTTAAATGCCTCTATTTCCGGGTATCTGCCTGTGCCATCCAACCGGAACCAGACCTCTATTTTTCCTGATGGGAATTTTGACGATCCCAGGACAGCCAGCATCCAAGTTTGGCAGGTCGATTACGACTACATCCAGACCCTGGGCATGAAAATCATAAAAGGGCGGGATTTCTCGCGCGATTATTCGACAGACACCGAGGCGACCATCATCAACCAGCAGGCCGTCAAGCAGTACGGGTATGAAAATCCTCTGGGACAGAGGCTCACCCGGTTCACATCCAATGAAGGCGACACTCAGACCTATAAAGTTATCGGTGTTGTGGAAGATTTTCATTTCGATTCTCTTAGAAACTCGATAGCGCCTATGATCCTGTATCTGGGAAGAAGCACAAGCAGTATGTCCTTCAGGTTTAAGACAGATGAGGTTGCACAGACGATCGAGCTTTTGCGCGGTAAGTGGATAGAGTTTTTACCCCATCAGCCATTTGCATACAGCTTCCTGGACGACAGGTTTTTCGAGGTGTATGAAACCGAGCAGCGGATCGGAAAGATCTTCGGTGTTTTTGCCGGACTTGCCATCTTCATCGGGTGCCTGGGATTGTTCGGGCTTGCTTCGTTTGTAGCGGAAAAGAGGACCAAGGAGATTGGTATCCGAAAAGTGCTGGGAGCTTCTGTCCCGAATATCACAGGGCTCCTGATGAAGGAATTCCTGGTGCTTATCTGCCTGGCCAATTTTGTGGCCTGGCCTGTGTCGTATTTTGTAATGAAGGGATGGCTGAATGATTTTGCCTACCGC
>CAZEWV010000579.1:0-1806 GCA_964516025.1 uncultured Eubacteriales bacterium | reverse complement strand
CATGCCCGCTCGTCCCCGTGAACGGATTTCTCCATCATCTTCCCAGAACTCTAAAAAATACAATCACGGAAAGGAAAATGCTTCCAGCGAAGGTCTTGTGTGTATCAGTCAAATATTTTTCCTGGATTGAGAATATTGTTTGGATCGAATAAAGACTTGATCCCTTTCATTAAAACAATTTCTTCAGGATCAAGAACTAAAGAAAGATAGGGTTTTTTAACAAGGCCAATGCCGTGTTCACCGGAAATCATGCCCTTACGTTCCTTACAGTCCTGGTAGAGATCTTTACGGATAAGATCGAGCTTTCTTTTAGCCTCATCCTCGGGGACCGGAACGATCGTCCCATCAACAAATTTGGCTTTCATAATATGTGTATGGACATTTCCATCGGCCGCATGACCAAATGTTGGCAGCCAGATATCATATTTTTTTGAAACTTCTTGTATTTTTTTCACATGCAAAGCGATCTCCGCTCTTGGTACGACGATATCCAGTATTTCAAGTGTGTGGGCCTTTATGGCCTCATAAATTTTGCTGCGAATTTCCAGAACCTGCTGTTGTTTTTGTTCACTGTCGGCAACAAAGACATCAAGTGCCCCGGATGCCAAGCACACTTCCGCTACGTCCTGCGAGAGTCGATCGATTTCCTCTCTCCCGGAGGCATCCAAGATGATCAACAGATAGGTGTTTCCGATAGAACTGGGCCATTTTTTATTGAGGAATTCTTCGGTTATCCGAATCAGTTCGCGTGGAACGAACTCGACGGCGAGAGGTAGTATCTTCTGACTGAAAAGGGATGGTACAGTATCGATGGCGTTTTCCAGCTTTTCGTAAGGAATAATCAGAGACCGAATCACCTGAGGAGAAGGCATGAGCTGGATGATAGCCTGGCAAATGACTCCCAAAGTCCCCTCGGAACCGATTAGCAGGTTCAAAAGGTTATACCCCGTGCTGTTCTTCATGATCTTCCCGCCAATCGTAATGATTTTTCCTGATGGAAGAACAACATCCAAGCCCCGAACGTAATTCCGGAATACGCCGTGCTTGACCGCTCGTGCACCTCCTGCATTATTAGCCAGGACACCACCGATCATAGCGCTCTCTTCTCCAGGATGCGAGGGGAAAAAAAGGCCGGCTTCCTCGACCGCATGGTAAAAGTCCCCAAGCCTTACACCTGATTCAACAACCGCCATTTGATTGGCGATATCGACTTCAAGGATCCGGTTCATCCTCTCCAGAGACAGGACGATTCCTCCAAAAAAAGGGACACATCCACCGCAAAGTCCGGTAGCCCCCCCTCTTGGCGTCACTGGTATTTTTTCTCTGTTAGCCAGTTTCAGGATTTTTGAAATTTCTTCAGACGTTTTTGGTTTAACGACAGCATCAGGTTTGTGGGCGATATCCATAAGAGAAAACTCATCATGACTGTAATCCTCCATCTTTTCTTCTTGCTGGATACAATTGATCTCTCCAACAATATTTTTGAGCTCGGCAGCCACTTCGTGATTGATTTTGCTGTACATTTCTATTTTTTTTTATTTATCAGTACGGCCGGGATTCCGGCATCTGACACTTTTTTGTTCAACTCCGGAAGATCTGTCCTCAGAATATTTTCCAATTTTTCGATCTGGACATCTGCCTGTGCAGAAAGCTCATCAAAAAGTAAGTAAGACTGATCAGTTGGGCGGGCATCGGCCCTGGCCGCGATACCTGCTAGGGCCGCAATTTTGTTATCCAATAGAATGGGAAAATTGAGAGGATCTTGACCGCTTTTTGATTTGGATTGGATGAGGACATCCTCAACCT
>CAZEWV010000578.1:0-1814 GCA_964516025.1 uncultured Eubacteriales bacterium | reverse complement strand
TCCGTGAAGACATCATCGAAAACCATAAGATGCTTAAAGAGTCATACACTATAGATGATCAAACCGCACTTGTTATCAATACCACCAAATCTGAATCCAAACCTATTGTAGCTGTCGGGACAACTTCAATACGCGCCCTCGAAAGCGCAGGTACGAAGGGACAAGTTCAGGCCGGCACACAAAAGACAGAGCTCTTTATCTATCCGGGATTTTCCTTTCAAATCGTTGACAGGCTTCTAACGAATTTCCACCTTCCGAAATCGACTCTTTTAATGATGATTGCAGCTTTCGCCGGATTCGATCTTGTCAAAGAAGCCTATGCCGAAGCCGTCTATCAAAAATACAGGTTCTTCAGCTACGGCGACTGCATGCTCATCCTCTAGGGGTCGCGTCTCGACATTCGACATTTCTCCTCAAAATGTCGAATGTCGAGACGCGACCCCTTCTTGAGATGGGACACCTTTTTGTATAGAATAGGAGGAAGGAAAAACAATGTCAGAGTGGAAAAATATCGGAAAGGAAGAAGTCCAGGAAGAAAAGCTGGATTCCATCCTCCATCCCAGCACCCTTGCCAAAGAGTTTAAAATCACAATCGAATTCGGTTACAAAACATCTCCCAACTATGAAAAAGCCATCGATCTAGCCAGAAGAACGCCCACATACAGAGAAGAAGGAAGTGGAGATTGGATACGCCACTCAGCAACTTATACGCCCGACGATGTTGAAGAATTGTTTACACTCTTTAACCTTGTCCATGAGTGGGAAAAAACTGAAATCCTTGTCAATCACAAAAAACTTCCCTACGGATCCCAGCTTTGGCTCCCTCTCATGTGGTTTTACCGCATCAAATAGCACACACAAAATATATTTAGACTGGATTATTCACGAGTTGATATCATTGAAGACAAATGAAGGTGTCGGTAACATGAATAATTTCTCTGCAAAGGAGGTTGTCGCATGCGCATCCGGATTCTTCTTTCATTCGCCATCATCTCAATCCTTCTCTTCATTAACTGTGAAAATCAGGCTGAAGACATATGGATCATTTCTGCACCCGCAGAAAGACAATATACGTCCATCGATCGCAGCGGAACAACCATTATCCCCAACGGGAGACAGCTGACTCCCCGAGGACAACAAATAGAAGTGGCCCCTCATCCTTACGGACTTACCCTGAGTCCAGACGGATCTGTAGCTGTCACGGCCAATTCCGGAGTTAGGCCTTTCTCTATCTCCATTATTCGTGATGTTGCCGGCAAAAATCCATCCGTGCAGCAAGTCCCTCCGGGGGCCCGAACAGACAGAGGAATACTGGCCGCCGTTTTTATGGGGCTTGCCATTTCTCCGGACAATCAGAAACTGTATGTTGGAGGAGGCCAAGAGGGCAAGGTCTTTATCTTCGATCTTTCTATAGGCGAAAAGCTGGGTGAGATTGTCTGTGACACGGTATTTAACAAAATAGAATACGAGGACAGCTATATCGGTGACCTGGTACTCAGCAAAGACGGGAACACTCTGTTCGCCGTCGATCAGACGAATTTTCGTATTGTGGCCATAAACACACAAGCAGAAAAAATTGTAGCCAGTATTCCTGTGGGAAGATATCCGTTCGGGATCACACTATCACCCGATGAAACACGGGCTTATGTCGCCAATGTTGGAATGTTTGAATACAGCCTCATCATCGGCGTCGATAATGCGGACCCGGAACGAACAGGCCTCAAGTTTCCTCCTTTTGCCTATTTGTCAAAGGAGGCCGCCAAAGGAGTGGATATCGATGGCTTTAAAGTTCCGGGCTTAGGAGATCCCAACGT
>CAZEWV010000577.1:0-1817 GCA_964516025.1 uncultured Eubacteriales bacterium | reverse complement strand
GAGCTCATCACTTCAATTTTCCAGCCTTTTTTTTCAGCAAATCTAGAATACATCCGGAATAAATCCTGGGCAAAGAGCGAAGCTTCATCCCCACCAGCTCCGGCACGGATCTCTAAAATGACATTCCTCTCGTCGTTGGGATCTTTTGGGACAAGAAGTATTTTAAGCTCTTCTTCGAGTTTCTTTTTTAAATCTTCCAGCTCTGTCAATTCGTTTTCAGCCAGCTCTTTTAAGTCCTCATCGGATTCAGGATCGGCAAGAATCTCCTGTGAATCAGAAATGTCTTTTTGGATTTTTTGATAGGATTCAAATGTCTTGACGACAGGTTCTATATCCGCACGCTCTTTAGAGACTCTTCGTAACTCTTGGGGATCGGAAATGTTGGCGGGATCAGACAGAAATTGTGTGAGCTTCTCGTACTTCTCCTTTATGTTTTCCAGCTCTTGCCACATGACGGTTATTTTTTCTTAAGGTCGCCATATTTTTTCCTGAATTTTTCTACTCGTCCTGCACTGTCAATAAATTTCTGTTTTCCTGTGAAAAAAGGATGGCACTGTGAACAGATTTCCACTCTTATCTCTTTTTTTGTCGATTTTGTCGTGAACGTGTTTCCACATGCACAGGTGACAGAACTTTCAACGTACTCGGGATGAATTCCTTTCCTCATTTCGTACTTCTCCTTAATCAGGAATTTATTATAGCAAACTCGAGGAGAAAACTCAAAGATGTGAACTCGTTCTGTAAAAAAAATATCTTTCAAAAATAGCCATTTTTCGGTAAACTTTCTTAGTGTCATTATCTCTTTAAAATTGTCTATAACATTTTATAAATTAACAAATTATGTAAAATAACTGTCTTTTTGGAGATTTTCGTATGAAAAAAGCAATAGTGTGTGGAGCGGGTGGATTTATTGGGAGTCACTTGGTTAAAAGGTTAAAAAAAGACAATTATTGGGTTAAGGGAGTTGATATAAAATATCCGGAATTCGATGAAACCTCTGCCGATGAATTTTTTATTTTGGATTTAAGAAATCCTGAGAACTGTGAAAAGGCTGTTGTGGATGAAGGTAAAGCCATAGATGAAGTTTATCAATTGGCTGCCGATATGGGAGGGATGGGTTTCATTGAATCAGCTGAGTGTGAGATTCTAAAGAACAATTCATTAATCAATATCCATATGATAGATTCCTGTGCAAAAAACGGTGTAAAACACTATTTCTATTCCTCCTCTGCGTGTGTCTATAGGGACATGAATCCTGATGATCCAGAATTATCAGAAGTCGATGCATATCCAGCCCAGCCGGATAATGAGTATGGGTGGGAAAAATTATATGCTGAACGCATCGCTATGGCCTACAGTAGGAAATTTGGAATGACAGTACGGATTGCCAGGTTCCAAAATACTTACGGACCTGAAGGAACATGGCGAGGTGGAAGAGAAAAAGCCCCTGCGGCGCTGTGTCGAAAAATAGCCGAAATTGATGAGGGAGGCACTATTGAGGTCTGGGGAGATGGTTCTGCTACACGTTCTTATACATACATAGATGATTTGATTGAAGGGATATTACTTCTCATGCACTCAGAACTTGAAGGAGGAGTCAATATCGGGAGGAAGGAAAATGTTTCTGTTGACGGACTTGTTCAAACGATAGCAGAAGTGGCAGGTAAAAAAATTGAATTGAAATATATTCATGGACCAGTTGGAGTTAAAGCAAGAAATTTTACGAATGTTAGAATAAAATCAATTGGTTGGAATTCAAAATTTTCATTAATCACCGATTTCCACAGACCTTTTAAGCGTCATGAGTCTAAGGAGCC
>CAZEWV010000576.1:0-1823 GCA_964516025.1 uncultured Eubacteriales bacterium | reverse complement strand
CGATCTCAACCGGAATTTTCCCGAAGGATGGTGGAATGACACCATGCCCGGAGGTTCAGGGACTTACCCGACATCCTCACCGGAAGCTCATGCCATGGCTGAATTTTTCATGAATCACACTAACATCCTGATGGCTCAGAATTTTCACACGTCAGGGGGATTCACCTACAGGCCTATGGGAACGGCCCCACATACCGCCATGCATTTAAAAGATGTGGCTGTTTTAGACTTTATTATGGGTAAGAAGTACCTGGAAATCATTGGTGAGGACGTGCCTGAGGCCTGGAAGTCGCCCAACAAGCTGGCTGCCCTGAAGGAAAAAATCCAAGAGACATCTAAAAACAAATATGACAAAATGCGTGGTTATGATCTTCCCAGGGGTTGGAGAGTCAGCTACAACGAAGATCGCGACCAGAGATATTCTTTTGGGATGGCCACGGATTGGATGTATGTGCAGCTGGGGATTTATGCTCTAACCACCGAACTTTGGAATCCACGGAAAGATATCCCGGATTTTCCGCAGATTGAAGGTCAGGCAGGAAGAGCAGGACAGCAGAGAGCTCTTTTGAAATACCAGGATGAAAAATACGCTGGTAAACTGTTTGTGTCGTGGAAGGCTTTTAAACATCCCGAACTAGGTGAGGGCGAGATTGGAGGTTGGATACCCAAGTATCAAAGCAATGCATGGCCCGGTGATCCTTTGCGTTATGTCTGTGAAAACCACTGGCAGTTTGAGCTTTTTAGAGCCGGGCTCCAACCGGATATCGTCATCACCGATGCCAAAGCGAAAGTGCTGTACACGACAAACAATGCGAGTGATTCGGCCGCCATGCAAAAAGGGGATCAAATCACTGTCAAAAAAGGAAAAGCCGTCGGGAGATACAAGATTGTAGAAGTTACGGCCACCATTGAGAACAAAGGGAAATTGGCCACGCATGTTGCCCGGGGAGCCCAGATTCCTGAAAACCGGCAGGATGTGGTATGGCTTATTGGAGATAGAGGAAAGATAACTTTTCTTCAAGGCACGGCATTCCAACAATTGGGTGTTTTGGAAGGGGCGATGAGAATTCCAGGCTATTCCGGAAGAGCTGCCCGCCGCCCTGGCCAGCAGCAGTCGCGCGGGGGAGGAGGGCGGTTTGGACCGCGATTCAGACCGACTCAAGTCAACCAGACAGGGCCGAAGCGTACAGTCAAATGGTTGGTGGCTGTTGAAGGAAACTCTCCACTCAAAGTTGTCTTCACATCGCAGAAGGGTGGCACTAAAATCAAAGAAATTTCCATTGGGTCCGGAGGTGCAAGATGAACAAGAAAATTTTCTTAAAATACGTCATGATAGCTTCGCTGGCCGTTTTCATTTTAATCTGTTTTATGCCGGCGGCTAATGCCCAAAAAAAACTCCAGAAGAGCCCGGGTGGTTACCACGGTGAACAGGACTTTCCCATGAGCTGGAAGCGGTATTATTCGTATGCCGAGTGGACCAAGATCATGCATGATATCCAGAAAAAGTATTCACAGCTGGCGGATATCCAAAGCATCGGCAAGAGCCGAATGGGTCGTGACCAATACCTCATTACTATAACCGCCAAATCAACGGGAGATCACAAGTCCAAACCCGCGATGTGGATCGATGGGGCCATACATGGAAATGAGATCAATGGTGTTATGTGTTCTCTCTACTCCATGTGGTACCTGCTCACGAGGTATGATTATGATTCATACGTCCATGATCTCGTCAACAACACTACGTTTTACATTCTTCCGGGTTTGCATGTGGACGGAAACGATTCATTTGCCCTTTTTCCAAACACACCGAATAATCCCCG
>CAZEWV010000575.1:0-1835 GCA_964516025.1 uncultured Eubacteriales bacterium | reverse complement strand
TCAGGTTTTGAAGCCCTTTGACTCCATAGCTTCTCAAAACAAACCAGAGCTTCAGTGCCCGAAATCTTCTGCCCAGTTGGATGCCCCAGTCACGATAATTTTTCACTTCTGCATCCATTCCTGTCTTGAGATACTCGGGATGAATTTCGAATGTTTGGATCAATGCCCCGGGATCCTTGACATAATAGGCCGAGCAGTCAAAATTTGTCAGCATCCACTTATGAGGATTGAACACAAACGAATCCACAAACTCTACACCCTCAAGCATCCAACTCATCTCGGGGAGGATCGCTGCGGTACCGGCAAATGCAGCATCCACATGAAGCCAGATTCCATATTCACGGCAGATCTGACCAATAGGGTATAGAGGGTCAACTGCAGTCGAAGATGTCGTCCCCACAGTGGCCACTACACACGTAGGGATATATCCCTTTTCTTTATCGGCTTTCACCGCCTCTTCCAGTTTTTTTGGGATCATAGCGAATAGATCATCCGTAGGGATCCGTCGGATATTCTGGATTCCATATCCTGCAATTTTAGCGCCTTTATCCACGCTGGAATGCGCCTCCTCGGAGATGTAAATGATCAAGGGCTTGTTTAATCCTTTCCTGTTGGATTCAAAATCCGTAGCTTTTTCCCTGGCTGTCAATAGAGCCACTAGAGTGGCTGTAGACGCAGTGTCCTGTATCACACCCTGCATACCCTCAGGAAGACCGAGCAACTGCCGCAGCCATTCCAGCACACGCTCTTCGAGTTCTGCCGCAGCAGGAGATGTCTGCCAAACCATGCACTGGGCTCCCAGGCCTGCCGTCAAAAGTTCCGCAAGCACTGAGGGGGGGCTGTTGTTGGCCGGAAAATAGGCAAACCAGGAGGGATGCTGCCAGTGGGAAATCCCTGGAATAATAATTTTTTTGAAATCTTCAAATATAGTCTCGAGGGACTCCCCCTCGGTGGGGGGATTCTCAGGAAGTTGGTTGAGTACAGATCCAGGTTTTTCGGGAGAAAGGACCGGATATTTTTCGATCTCTTCGAAATAGTCCGCTATCCAATCGACAAATTTATAGCCATACTGTCTGAACATCTCTTTTTCCATAGTTTTTCCTTGAATATTTCTAGACTATCTAAACCAGAATAATATTAACAAATCATCGCAACTTTTCACATTTTAGGCAAGCCTATATCACTTCAAATTTCACTACCCTGGAAAAAACGTTAAAAACCGTCAATTAAAGCTAAAATCGTGTAAAAAGTGTGACACTTTATGGGAATTAAAGAAATTTAAAAAAAAGGCTTGCAATTGGATATATTTTTGTGGTATAATAATAAGAACGAGTCGAAAGGGGAACTTAAATAGTCTTTAGAAAGCGTTTTATTTATCTTTATTTTTATTCTTATCTACTAGTTAGATGCCCCTCCCTCGCTTTTTCACCATGAAAAGGTTTTTTCCATCATTCAAAAAAAAAAGTGCCTGAGAGGAAGAAAAGCTGAAAATTTCCTGATTTCCTAAAAACCTTCACAAATTTCAAAATAAATTCAAAAAAAAGCAACTATTTATCCATTTCTAGCGTATTTATATATGTAATGAGAAATTTAAGAGACTTCGAATTCACACAAACAAGGCGTTCCCTCCTTTTTTCCCCTTCTCTTGTAGAAGGATTAACAATAGATCCCTAATCTTTTAATCCATCCCCTAAGGCTGTCCCATTCATTTGAATGGGCAGCCTTTTCTTTTGGAATCCCATCTTTGTCTTGACTTGGGAGAAGAGGTAATGATAGGCTGAAATTTCTTTGACAATTGAACATGCGGTTTGAGGAGCAGGGAAGTTCGTGAAAAT
>CAZEWV010000574.1:0-1843 GCA_964516025.1 uncultured Eubacteriales bacterium | reverse complement strand
TGGGTTCTTCGAGATAGAAGACAAAGCGGGTGATGGGACCGGGATTCGTAATACGAAGCTGTGTTATCCTGAGTTTTTTTATTCCATCTTTATTGATTTCCAACGCGGGAATCTTTAAAGCATTTTTTGTGTTATAGAGGTCGGCTACGAGCCGGAAGGGTTTTTCTAATGCAAAGATATCGACAATTGCCTCTCCATTCAGTTTGGCTTTGAAGTCGATGCGATCTTCTGATCTTTTCACATCGATATTCTTGAGATAGATGGATTCACCGACCGTGTTTAGCAGTTGTTTTTCAATGTCGAGCGGCACAAGGTCAACACTGCGACCGTTTTGGTATGTATTCAATTCAATAATCGTCGCGTTTTGGTGAGTGTACAGGCGGTAGGGGACTTTTTGTCTTAGGGGAAAGAGAAGTTGGGAGTAGCCTTTTTCATTGACTTCCACAATGACGCCCTCGACAATCATGTGGCCCGCAATCTGGTACGGTTGGTTGATGTTGACGGTGGTTTCTCCAAGGTCAACAACGATTGTTGAAGGGTGATCGTCAGAATAGTATGTCCTGAAAAGTGAAGGGGGAGATTTGGTCTGAAGAACAATCTGCGTACTGAGTGTTCCCTGATTCACAGAGATCTGATCTATGATGTAGGAGGGATCTGGGCTCTGTGTAAAACCACTATAGGTTAGGAAGAGACATAAACAGGTTGCCATCCATATTGCTTTTGCCCTTTTCATGTTATTGCTCCTGTGGATATATATCCTTGATAACTTCTTTTGGTCTTAAAAGTTGGATTCCTCTTTCGTGAGTTTTTCTAAAAATGACTCGTGATTCTTCGATCAATCGGACAAAGCCGTCGGCGAATTTCTCGCCGTTCTCTATATAATAGGGAAAACCTTGCCCACTGTTTATGATAGCTGTAAATTTACCGCGGGCTTTGACAATTCCGATTAGAACCACATCATCTATATAGATTTGAGGAACTCCCTCAATGGTAGTGGGTGTTTGAATATCCATGCCTCCGAGAAGATTTCGGAAAGGATCCCGCCTTCCTGCAGGATCATAGAAAGGAGGGCGGTTTTCCTGGACTCGGGCTGTTTTAGCTTCAGCAGCCTCCTTTTCTTGTGAAAAGAATGGGGAATATCCGCCTAAAATTAAACAGAGACAGCTGAAAAAAAGAATTTTTCGTTTCATTTATTATTTCCCTGGTGACTTTGGCTTTTTGATTGGCATGGTCTCTCTAAAGATATAGGTTTTAATTGTTGTATTGGCGGTGATAGTTGCGGTTTCACTTTGCCTGGGGAGGGCCCTAATAACAAAATTTTCAGTGTTAAAGAGGCGCGAGAAGCGGCTCAGCTTATCGAAGAATAAAGCCAGGTTGTGATAGTCGCCGGTGATTTCTATGGCAATAGGCCATTCCCAGTAGAATTCCTTATCGATTTCTCCTCTATTGACAAATTTAACGATGTCCAGTCGAGAATCATATGCAAGCTGCTGGATTCGCTTCAGAATATCATACATTTCCCTCTGCTGGGGGATCACAATTTCAAGTTCTTTAAGTGTCCCGGTCATTGTTTGCAACTCGGCCTCAATCTTGTTCAGCTGCCTTTTTTTCAATTTGAGCTGATTGACTTCATTTTCTATGCGGATCCTTTCCTCTTTTGTGCTCGCAATTTTTTCATTACGAGGTTTCAGAAACATTAAAAAGACAATAGCAAAGATAACAACGGCTACAACTAAATAACTGTACCAGGGCCAATCCTTCATTTTTTCTCCTCTACAGAGTCTTCCTCTCCAGCAGAAACCAACTTTGGAGGAAGAACATATCTTGCTGTTAGCGAGAATTC
>CAZEWV010000573.1:0-1848 GCA_964516025.1 uncultured Eubacteriales bacterium | reverse complement strand
AGCTCGTCCGGTTGGATACAGAGGCAATGGCTGAAATCGGAATCTTTTTAAATCCATCGCTGCCTCCCGGTACAGAGATAGTCTGGCTGAGGAGGACATCGATATCATTCCTGTATTTTTCATCCAGACGGACCATCACGGGATACTCTTCTTCCCCTTCTCTGAATTTGAAGACCTCGGTTCCGTAAATGGCTGTCCTGAGGGCCATACCAACGATGGCTGTGGATATACCCAGCCGGTTGGCTTTGTTCCGGTCGATATTGAGAATGAGTTCGGGTTTGCTGGCTTCCATACTGGATTTCAGTTCTTCTATGCCGCGAACATTGAGAGCCACAATAAACTCTTCCAGTCTTTGGGTGATGCTGACCAATTCGTCGATATCATCGCCGCTGATCTCGATATTGATGGGCATTCCCGTCGGAGGCCCCATCGCCTCGCGGTCGATACGGATTTCAGCTCCGGGAATTCCTGCCAGTTCTCTACGCAGATCTCTCAGATATTCTCCGGTTGGTTTTCCGGTTCTGTATTTGTATTCCACAAAGTTGATGGTTACTTTTGCCAATTTATCCTGGGTGAACCGGTCAAACATCCCACTTCCTGCACCGGCCGCAACATTGGATACGATGGATTCCACATCGAGGTTATCCGTGCCCACAACCGTGTTAACTCTTTCTTCAACCTCTTTGCAGATCGTATTGGTCATATCAATATGGGTTCCTGCCGGCATTGTGATGTAGACAAACAGGTTATTAGGATCGCCACCCGTGAAAAACACCACATTTGGCATACTCATGCCGAGGATGATAAAGGAGGCAAAAAAGAGGGCGACAACCCCCGTTAGCACGCCATAAGGCCTCTTTCCCTTAAGCAGGAATGTCAGAGTTTTTCTGTAGGAATTCATCATGGCCGGCAGGACCTTTGCCTGGAACTTTGTTATGAGGGAGCGCAGGACATATTTGGAGAGCAGTGTAAGCAATATGAGCAGCGCCAGGAGGTTTGCCAGGACGAAAATTCCAGCCGCATAGAAGAGTACAGCCCCACCAGCTGCCACCAGAAGGAAGATCAAGGTTTTCCGTTTGAGTTTCCACCGGGAAGAGGTTTCATCCTGTTCGGTTTTGCGCTTCATAAATGATACGGCAAAAACCGGATTGATCATGTAGGCCACCAGCATTGAAGCGGTTAATGTGATGATGATCGTGATCGGAAGAAAAGACATGAATTTTCCCGGGAGTCCCGGCATGAAGACCAAGGGAAAAAAAGGTGCCATAGTTGTTAAAGTGCCTGTAAACACAGCAATGGCCACTTCCCCTACACCCCGTTTGGTGGCGTCTGTGATGGAGAGGCCGGGCGTTGTTGTATAGTGACGGTAGACGTTTTCGACCACAACAATGGAATTGTCCACCACAATCCCAAGGACAAGAATAAAGGACATAAGAACAACCATGTTCAATGTGAATCCGACCACGGGAATAAATATAAAGGCAATAACGATGGACATGGGGATGGCGATGCCGACAAAGAGGGCATTGGTTTCCCCCATAAAAAACATGAGAACTAAGACCACAACAATGAATCCAAGGATGATGGTGTTAAACAGGTCACTAACGCTGTTTTTTGTCTGAGTACTCATGTCTCCGGTTGTGGTGACGATTAGGTTCTCGGGAGCGGTTTTCTGGTAGTTTTCTAAAATAACCGTGATTTTATCGACCGCATAGATCAGGTTTTTGCCGCTCTTTTTTATCACATTAAGCGAGACGACATCCTGGCCATTGAGTCGAGAATAGCTTTCCCGTTGTTCAAAGCCGTCTTTAACTTCGGCAATATCCTTGAGGTAAACCGATTGTTTGA
>CAZEWV010000572.1:0-1850 GCA_964516025.1 uncultured Eubacteriales bacterium | reverse complement strand
TGATCTCATCGTGTTTATGCCCTCTGGTGATCAGCACAAGATAAGTTGTCGAATCAATATTCAGGCGGTCAGCAGACTTATCGAAATTCAAAACTTTAACATCATCTGCTTCCGGAAAACGATCCCTGGAAGCAAAATCTTCTCTATCATCCACAACGACTATCCTGAATCCAATAGTTTTCCCAATTTGGCTCAGAGGAAGGGCGATATGTCCGGCTCCAAAGATAATCATCTTAGGAGGAGCTTCGATAAGATCCAAAAACATCTCTACCCGGCTTTTTTGATGAGTTCCTGATTGTGAGGTAGATTCTCCTTTTTTCATGGTTTCTAAGCACATCTTCACAACCTCAGAATCGAAGTCTTCATCTCCAAGCGATCCGGCAGATTTCCCCTCCAAATCGACAGCCAGCTTTTTACCCACAGAGATGGAAGCTCCTGGATCCGCAGAAATGACTGTAACAAGGACAACTGTTTTTCCCAATTCGATAGAGCTGTTTATCAGGTCCAGGATAGTTGAAGTTAAAGATCTCATGAATTTTCCCCTTTCCATATGTCCACAAACACATCCATCACCCCTCCGCAGATCTTTTCTCCCATTTCTGCGTCTTCAGTAAGCTCTACTGTTACTAATGTGTTATGACCGCTCTCGAGTGCTTCCATAGCTTTCTGCCAGACTTCTGCTTCCCCGCATCCTCCTCCGATGGTTCCCTCAAATTTGCCGTCAGGGAAAATGATCATTTTAGCGCCCTTTTCCCGGGGGGTTGAACCCTTAGTTTTGACGACAGTGGCAAGGGCAATTCTGTTGTGGACGGCGCTCAGCTCATAAAGTCTTTTGAAAATTCCTTTGTTATTCATATTTGACTTCACTCATAGCGGAATATTTTTATTTTTTGACTTATTCAGGTTAATTATTATCACGGGTGAACCTGAAGTCAAGAGTGGATCGATCTATGATTTTTCATATCAGCAACCACTTTTCCGTGATTTTATTTAGAGTTCTGGGAAGATGATGGGGAAATCCGTTTGGAGGACGAGCGGGCATGGTTGCTCCCCTGGAGAAGAGCGAGGACGGAAATCGAGCAAGTTTTTCTCGCTGGGAAAAACGAAGCGTGATTTCGTATCACTTCACGGAGAACTCGTTTATGGAATCACGGAAAAGTGGATGTTTCCTTCATATCTTCTCAAATTGACTTGCAAGATTTCTCTATGATATAGGTAACAAATGAAATCAAAACACTATGCCGTTCACTGGCAGGAAGAAGAGTATTATTACCCGACGCCAAAATTCATTGGTTCAGCGAATTTATCCGATCCGGCTTTAAAAGATAAATTCACTCTGGATAAATTCCCCGGTTATTACGTCAAGTTTGCGGAACTTCTCGACTGGTTCAAATACTGGGAAAAAGTATTGGATGACAGCTATCCACCATTTTACAAATGGTTTGTAGGGGGAAAATTAAACGCTTCCTTCAACTGTATTGACCGGCATCTTGAAAACCACAAAAATAAGACCGCACTCCACTTTGTCCCGGAACCCGAAGATGAGCCGATTTCTCATATCACATACCAGGAACTTTACAGGCGAGTTAATGAAGTGGCCGCAGTGCTCCAAGATTTTTGTGGTCTTAAGGCCGGAGACCGTGTCACTCTATATCTTCCGATGACTGCGGAGCTGCCGATCACCATGCTGGCCTGCGCAAGATTGGGGATTGTCCATTCCGTAGTTTTTTCCGGATTCAGCGGCCAAGCCTGCGGTTTAAGGATCTGTGATTCGGACAGCACAGTCCTGATAACAATGGATGCCTATTATCGAAACGGAAAACTGTTGGATCACAAAATAAATGCCGATG
>CAZEWV010000571.1:0-1856 GCA_964516025.1 uncultured Eubacteriales bacterium | reverse complement strand
GCCCGGTCAATTGGCAGATAAGGGTTTGGAATTCGAATATGGTCTGCAGTGTTCCCTGGCTGACTTCCGGTTGATAGGGCGTGTATGGGCTGACAAACTCTCCCCTTTGACTTAAGTAGTCAACAACCGACGGAATCACATGACTGTAGGCACCGGCACCCAAAAAAGAAAGGATATCTCGAGATGAGTTTTTATTCGCTAACTTTTCAAAATAAGCTATCACTTCGGTTTCTGTAAGAGGTCCAGGAACATTCAGATCTCTGTTCAACTTGATGTCTGCTGGGATAGAACTGAATAGTTCTTTTATCGATGTGATGCCGATTGCAGCCAGCATCTCTTTTCGATCATTATCACTGAGAGATATGTAGCTCATCTGAATTTAATCCTTTCTTGAGATTAATCCTCCTGTGACTCCAAGAATTTCTCATAATCCGAAGCAGACAAAAGCTTATGCAGCTCCGATTCATCTTTAACTTTGATCTTCATGATCCATCCCTTGCCATGAGGATCTTCATTGAGGAGTTCCGGTGAATCATTGAGCCCGGAATTCACCTCAATGACTTCCCCCGCAACGGGCGAATAAATATCAGAAACCGCCTTGACAGATTCAATAACTCCAAAAGATTGATGAAAACCAAACACGGCTCCGACTTCCGGGAGCTCGGCATAGACAACATCTCCCAGCTGTTTCTGGGCAAAATCTGAGATTCCAACCGTTCCCGTATCTCCATCGACTTTTATCCATTCATGACTTTCGGCGAAAAAAAAGTCATCGGGGTACATGATTGACCTCCTATATGAAATAAGGTTGTATTTCGAACCAGCCTAACTCTTTTCCCTTTTATAAAAAGGCAAAGGAATAATCTTTGCCGGAATTTGTTTCTCTCTTATCTCTATAGCGATGTTCGTGCCTTCGTCGGAGTGCTCTATTGGAAGGTAGGTTAAACCGATGCTCTTCTTCAGATATGGAGAATATGTTCCTGATGTCACTTCAGAGAAATTTTCCCCCTGGACATAGACAGGATAATGGGAGCGGGCAATTCCTCGTCCTGTGATCTCAAAACCAACAATCTTCCTTTTAACGCCTTTTTCCTTCTGATTGAGAAGAACTTTACTCCCCAAAAAATCACCTTTTTTGAATTTCACCAGCCAACCCAAGCCGGCTTCAAGGACTGTTGTAGTATCATCGATGTCATTGCCATAGAGCAAAAGATTGGCTTCTAGGCGGAGGGTATCGCGGGCTCCAAGTCCAATGGGCAAAAGCCCAAAAGATTTTTTACTTTTCATAATGATGTTATAAATTCGCTCGGGCTTTAAAGAGAGGGTATAAATTTCAAATCCATCCTCTCCTGTATACCCCGTCCGAGAAATGAGGACTTCCTCACCTGCAATACTTCCCCAGGCAGCACTAAACATCTTCATCTCCTCCAGATTCAGCTCTGTCAACGGCTGGAGGATTTCCAGGGCTTTGGGACCTTGAAGAGCCATTTGTGTATAATTATCACTTTCGTTCTTGATAGAGACGTTAAATTTCCCCAAATGGCTGAGAAGCCACTCGTAATCTTTTTCCGTATTGGCTGCATTGACGACAAGCAAGTAATCATTTTCGCCAAGACAATAGATCAGGAGGTCATCCACAAATGTTCCCGTCATGGTTGTTAGAGCCGTGTACTGGGTTCTGATCGGAAAGAGCCGGGAGACATCATTGGGAGTCAAATACTGTAAAAATTCAAGAGCTTCCGGTCCTTTTACAGATATCTCTCCCATATGGCTGACATCAAAGAGTCCGGCTTTTTTGCGAACGGCCATATGCTCATCGATAATGCCTTTAAACTCGACGGGCATATTCCATCCGA
>CAZEWV010000570.1:0-1856 GCA_964516025.1 uncultured Eubacteriales bacterium | reverse complement strand
CATCTATGCTGTAATCCTCCAGCCAGACTCGGTAGTATCCCGGCGAAGCTTCTTCCTTATCATGACTGAATTTCGAGCCGTAACCACTATCCGGATTCTCCTTTGATCCTTGCTGGATGTTGACTTGGCCAACGGTGGGCATGATCAAAATATCTCCATATTCACGCTGACTCGATCCACTCAAATGTGTATGACTAAAACCATAGATGATGTCGTCTGAATAGTGATATCCTATAAATCCTTCTTTTTCTGTTTTTCTTGTATCGGGGCTGAGCTGGACCATGCCAAAAGGCAGACTGGCCCCAGGAAAGGTGTGCCCCAAACCGCCTGTTCCGATAAACGGATCGACAAAATCCGTAAAATGGGCATCCTTATTGTTTGAACAGAGTGAAAAAAATAATAGCCCCACAAGAAGGAAAAGACTTCTATTCCGCTCAAAATAAAAGATCAAAGGCCGCCTTTTTGTTTCCTTTGATTCGTTCATAGATTCAACACAAGGGAGCTAAAAAAATAGTGGTCCATATTCTTAAATCCAGGTATAGATTTGTGACTGTAAAAAAGTTGATAACTGAATTTTAGAGCTAAAGACTTATTGATATCCGCAGTCACAGAGATAAATGAAGATATCCGGAAATCTTTCGGATCTTCAAGATTGAGGGAAAAAATCTCCTGACAGGAAATGTGGGAGGTGGGTGTAAGCACCACTTTCACCGAACTGGCAACAAGAAGAGACATAAAAGATAAATTCGTTGTATCTTGACCAATATTGCTGTCATGACTCCAACCAAACAATGCCTCAGAGGTGGCCGTGACATTTGTCTTTTTTACCCAGATGTAACCAGCGCCTGCAGATAAAGAAAATCTGTGGTTATACCCGGCCAGAACATTTTTTTCAAACCGGCTTAAACCAAGGAGAAAAATCTTGGACGTCAACTCTCGTTTGTACTTTAGATGACCGTAATAAAATTCAGCATTCTTAATCCCATCGCTCCGGCCGTAGATCACACTTCCTTTGAGCTGAAATTGATTTTTTTTTGAGACCAGACTCTGCTCAGTATCAAATCCGAATGTCAGTTCCTGAGTATTCCCTGAAGTGATCAATAAAGATAAGCTTATTGATGAGGTGTAGGATTTTTCAGTTTTTTTCTCTGGTTCCTCTGCTCTCAATTCAGCTCCAATCAAAAGAACCGTTAAAACAGAGAGTAAAATCCAAAATATTCTTTTCTTCATTTTGTCTTGTGTGAATTCATTTTAAAATATTTATCATACCACTCCAACATAATAAAACGCTTATAACATATTTCCTGAGGTGGTTCTAGCCCATGACTTGCTTTTCCGGACTTGAGGATTTCTAAATCTTGCTTTTTAAGTAATAAAGTCTTTAAAATAACCTTTCCATCATCGAATTTTTTGCAACGTCTGATTGAAAGGAGAATTTAGCATGAAACTTGAAATCTTATACAAAAAAGCCATCGCAATCGGCATCCACAACGACCTGCGGAAAAATCAGGATATCAAGACATTATTGGCCGAAGAAAAGGATAAATACAAAGAATTTAAGGACGATGAAAAAGAATATTACGACATGGATAAGCTTTTTAATCCCTATGCGGACACACGGATTCTAAATGGTGACTTGGCCACTGAAGTCAAAAAAGTGATTGTCGGGATCGATATGGAGGTCGGCGAAGTCATGCTGACATATATTCTTAATAAAGAGGAAATCCAGAATATCGATCTGATCATTGCCCATCATCCTGAAGGTTATGCTCTCGCCCAGCTCTATGACGTTATGAAACTTCAGTCCGACTTGTGGGCACAATTCGGTGTCAACATCAGTGTCGCCGAACAGCTCA
>CAZEWV010000569.1:0-1893 GCA_964516025.1 uncultured Eubacteriales bacterium | reverse complement strand
TCATATGGATGTATGGGCTATGGCGACTGCGTGCTGTCCTGTAAGTTCGATGCCATGGAGATGGGTGATGACGGGCTCCCCATTGTCTTTGAGGAGAATTGCACAGCCTGTGGAAAATGTGTGGATGCCTGCCCCCGAAGTCTATATGAACTTCACCCCCTTGAGCAGAACATGTTTGTCTACTGCCGTTCTCTTGATGGCCCCAAGGCCTCACGGAAGTTCTGTAAAAACGCCTGTATTGCCTGCGGGATATGCGCCCGTGCCTGTCCTGAGCAAATCATTATGGACAACAACCTGGCTGTCATCCTTGATTATAAAAAAATCGATCCGGAAAAAATCCCGGCCATCGAAAAGTGCCCGACTAATGCGATCGGGCGTTTTAAAATAGAAGAGATAGAAAGAAATGAAGACAAAGAGGTTAAAAGAGTTGAAGGATAACGGTCTGGTTATCTCCGCTCGGAACAAAATGGCTGAAGTTGAAGTCCAGTGTTTTGAAGCCTGTCACAACTGCTCGGCCCAGAGTCTTTGCATTGGACAAAGCGAGTCGAAGGGCATTCTTTCTGCTAAAAATCCGCTCCACGCTTTGCCCGGCAGCATTGTATCCCTGGACATTCCCGAAACACAGTACAATAAATCCCTTATTTTGGTCTTTGGCACATTTCTTTCGGCCGCTCTTTTGGGCATGGCCGCAGGTCATTTCAGTGCAGTCCTTTTCTCTCTCCCCGCGCCTGCTTCCAGCATTCTGGGGCTTTTTCTTGGCCTTCTTGTTTCCGGATTCTGGCTTTTCCGCTTTTTTCGAAAGAAAAACAATGACCGGCTCTTTCCGGTTATTACCGCAATTATCAAAACGGGAGGACACCATGGATAGACGCGACTTTTTTAAATCAATCTTTTTAACTCCACTGCTAACCCCACTTCTGTTGGCATCAAAGAGTTCAAACAGCGACGCCGAACTCTACATGATTTCAGATTCCCCGCAGCATTGTCTGCCGCCTCTCCTCCAAGAGTTCAAATCCCTCAGTCTTGTTTCCGGGAATTCCCACACCCCGATGCCTCAACAAGAACCGCTTACAAGCGCCTTAATCTCCTCCGGATGGAGACCCGTTTCGGACGGCACGCGTGCCCATCTGTCATTGGCATCCAGTCTTCTTCACCGCCCCGCGTTGCCTTCTTTTACTCTGGCCAGAGAAGGAAAAGTCTGGGATCTTCGCACAAGGAAACTGCATTCCATATGGACCGAGATGAATCACCAGTCACCGTCGAACAGGCTGACCATAGGCTCCTTCCACTCCCGTCCATCCGAACTGATTTCAGGAAAGTCGGTTTCCCTCTATCAAGAAGGTCGAAAAATTCAAACTATATCGCTCAAACAAAATTCATCCCGATCTTTCGGAACAAAGGCCGGCCGGATCACGGTTTGCGTCAAGGACGGGAAAGCACGGGTGGAAGAATCGTCCTGCCGTCATAAAATATGTGTCCACTGTCCCCCTGCTGTGTATGCCGGTGAACGCATCATCTGTGCCCCCAATCATTTTATGCTCGAGGTTGACGGCCCCTCCTCAGTCGACACTATTATCGGCTAGCGCTGAAAAACTTCATTTTGAGTTCATCCGAAGATTGAATCTGAAAAGGTGGAAGCGCTCTAATCGGATTTTTAACGCCATTCCCTCGAGGAACAAAACTCGGTAAGGCTAAATCCTCAGATGTCGCTTTTTCCATCCTTTTCAGATTCACCTACGGATGAACTCCATTTATGGTGAGGGCTTATTTTAATTCCTTTATGAAGATGTTCCGGAAGTATGCCGGAGCACGGCTGTCGTGGTTCTGAAGCCCAATGTACCCTTCTGATGCAAAATCTCGGATCTTTCCTCTTGGCTCAGCCTCCCAATCCAA
>CAZEWV010000568.1:0-1897 GCA_964516025.1 uncultured Eubacteriales bacterium | reverse complement strand
TGCCTCCGAGACCCGGGGTTTCATTGTGTTTATAGAATGCTAGCCCGATGACTTTAGTAGCATCCGGCGTTATCCCCACCATTCCCTGAATAGGACCCCAAAATCCTGGCCCCCCGACAGGGACAGCATAGCCCCGGATGGTCCGGCTATCCTCCTCATATCCGATGTATACGTTTCTCTGGCCGATTTGAATGTCTTTAATCTGCGTTTTGAACAACAGCATAAGATCGTTATTGGAGATGGCTTCTGGGACCGGGATATCCAGGACCTTAAGAATGACGCGCTGCAGTTTGATTATCCGATTGGTCTCGATTTTTGTTTCATTGAGGAATTTTACCGCACTGACCAGGGATGCGAAAAACAGGGTGATCAAAAACATGTACACAATCGAAAGGGCCTGCTTTTTCATGCCTTGGCCTTTCGTATTCCCTGAATCTGGCGGATTGTCTGGTCCAGGAGGGGAGCGAAGGCATTCATTAAAAGCACGGAAAACATGACGCCTTCTGAAAAATTGGAAAATCCGCGCAGGACGACAATCAGGATCCCAATCAACAATCCGTATATCCACTGTCCCATTTTTGTTTTTGCACCTGACACCGGTTCTGTGACCACAAAAAATGCCCCGAAGAGAAACGAACCTGCGGCAAGTGTCGAAAATAATGGTGGGATCTGCTCCAACCCGGCCATCCCAAGTAGTACAGCGCTGATAGTTCCACCCAAAAGACACGACAGGGCAAGCCTCCAGGATGCCGCTTTTTTGTAGATAATAAAAAGGCCTCCAAGAACGATCAAAAGTGCCGATGTTTCTCCCAGAGATCCGGAAGTGTGGCCTAATACCAGATCCTGCCAGGGGAGTGCCGTCCCTTCACGGAGAACTCCAAGTGGCGTAGCCGAGGTTAAAGTGTCCATGGAACCCGACCAATACGACAATCCCCCGAGTCCTCCCCGGAAGGGCTCGATCCACTGGTTTGTCATCTGGAGTGGAAATGTGATGTAGATAAAGCAGCGGCCCACCATGGCCGGATTAAAGATGTTTAAACCAAATCCTCCAAACATCATCTTTCCCAGCGCCACTCCCGCCACTATCCCAATGACAGCCATCCAGATGGGAACAGTCGGAGGAAGAGAGAGGGTAAATATTAGGCAGGTCACCAAAACAGCAGAGGTCACGGGTTTTCCCGACTTGAAGGTAAAGAGGGCTTCGGTGCCTATTCCGCAGATTAAGACCACGCAGGTCAGTACCAGCGATCTCCATCCGAAGAAATAGATTGATGCCAGAACCAGAGGAATCAGAGCATAGACAACCCTCAGCATGGGCTTTTGCTTGAGAAAGATTGTTTGGGGTGTTTTGCTCACCAGGTGCTAAAGGTATAAAAAGGCATCTGTCTTGTCAATATGAGAATGATACCACATTATTTTACACACAAAAATGACCTATAAAAAAAGTGTAAAAAACACTTGCATTATCATATGGCTTTTCTGATATAATACCCGAGCCAATTCGGGAGTGAGGAAAATGAAGGCAAAGAAGTATTTAGTTAGAGCTATTTTGGATCAGTTGGATAGGATATATCCAAGACGTTATGACAACCAGGATCTAATTCTCGAAAATCATAGGAACAGAGAAGAAATAATTGAGCATTTGTTTTACCTGAAGGGTGAAGAGTTGGTGGAGTTGAGAGATTGGAGTTCGCGGACTCAGAGAGCCTGCGGCTTAATCAGAATCAATTCCCCCAAAGGAAGAGCCTTTTTAGAAAAGATATAAAAACACATTCACACCTAAGTCTTAATCCGGACGACCGCCGGTTTCAATTATTTTACAGAAGGGGTCGCGTCTCGACACTCGACATTTTTCTAGAAAATGTCGAATGTCGAGACGCGACCCCTTTCTTTCATT
>CAZEWV010000567.1:0-1900 GCA_964516025.1 uncultured Eubacteriales bacterium | reverse complement strand
CCAAAAGCTAATCCTCCCTGAAAAACACCTCCTGAACGAGCAAGACTAAAGAGCTGTTTTGGACTCTGTAAATAGTAGGATGGATCTCCAAAGAAAAGAATGAGCTTGGCACCCAGCAATGCAACAATGATGGTATAAAATGCCACATCGATGAGCTTTGAAGCAGGAAGATCTTGTTTTTTTGCCTGAACATAGAGGAACCACAATCCCAAAGCCACACCCAAGGCCATCATGAATCCATAGGTGTGTATAGTTAAGGGGCCAATTTTTAGGAGGACGGGGTACATTCTGGACCTCTCTTGAAGAAAAATATAAAAATCAGGAGCACCGCTCCTGTTGAAATGCAGGAATCAGCCACATTAAAGGAAGGCCAATGCCAACCCCAGAATTGAAAGTCTAAAAAATCAATCACATGACCTCTCATAATACGATCGACCTGATTTCCCAAAGCTCCGGCCAAAATGAGCGATAATGAGACATTCATGAGTTTTTCAGACACCGGAGTTTTAATAAAATAATAGACAACCAATCCTAAAGCTGCCAAGGAAAATACAGTCAGAAGAACAAAGATGAAAGAGCTGTCGGCATTCGAGAAAAAACCAAAAATGGCTCCCTTGTTACGGACATGGACAAGATCAAAAAAGTTTGGGATAACGGTTTGCACACCATAAGGATTTATGCTCCGGAAAATAGCGGCTTTAGTGATCTGATCGAGGGTAAGCAACACAGTAATAAACACGAGATATATTGACCGGCGTCTCATAGATTCATCCTCTCAACAATATCCTCGCACCGTTTGCAGAAAAGAGGAAATTGTTGGCTCGTGCCGACATACGAAGAAAAGTTCCAGCATCGCTGACATTTTTCTCCGTCTGCATTTTTAACATCCACAATCATGTCTTTATCTGACACAGATTTCAGTTCCACCTCTGATACGATAAAGAGATTGGACAGCTCTGTCTTGTATTTCTTAAGTAAAACAAATTGATCACTGTGTACATGCAGAGTCAACCGAGCTTCAAGAGAATTCCCTATGAGTTTTTTTTCACGAGCCATTTCTATTTCTTTGAGAACTTTCTCCCGAACAGCAATAAGGCTTTCCCATTCCTGATAGATGTCCCCGTGCAAGCATTTCTCCTCAAATCGAGGGAATAATTCAAGGTGGATAGACTCGGATTTGTTCTTGAAATCCGGCAGAACGTCCCATGCTTCTTCTGAAGTGAATGGAAGGATGGGCGCCATCAGAACAAGTGTTGATTTTAGCACCTTAAAGAGGGCAGTCTGTGCCGACTTTCGCAGCAGCGAATCTTTCCCTGAACAGTAAAGCCGGTCTTTGAGTACATCTAGGTATAAGGAACTCAAATCGACCGTAAAGAAATTATAGACGGCGTGAAAGATTACATGATACTCGTAAGATTCATAGGCTTTAAGAATTTTTTTCCCGATACGAGCGCATTTCTCGAGTATCCATCTGTCAAAAACCAGCATATCCTGCACAGGGACTTCCTCGGTCTCCGGCAAATAGTCATGGACATTCCCCAGGATGAATCTCCATGTGTTCCTGATCTTTCGATAGGCCTCGGCCAAACGCTGGAGAGTCTCTTTCCCAAAACGTGCGTCTTCCTTGTAATTGAGCATAGCCACCCATAATCTCAATATTTCGGCGCCATTTTTGGATATGATTTCTCCCGGTTCGATAAAATTCCCAAGGGATTTTGACATCCCCCGCCCTTCGTCGTCCAGGACAAAGCCGTGTGTGATACACGTTTTATAGGGAGAAGCCTCTTTCGCTCCTACTCCAATGAGGAGTGAACTGTTGAACCAGCCTCTATGCTGATCATGTCCCTCAATATAGACATCAGCCGGCCAGTGCAGATCCTCCCGTCTATCCAGAACATTA
>CAZEWV010000566.1:0-1902 GCA_964516025.1 uncultured Eubacteriales bacterium | reverse complement strand
TGTCGAAGAGAAGGAATTCCCGGCAGGAACACTATTTGTCGGGATGGCTCAGCCTTTGGCCAATGTTGCGGCGTATCTCTTGGAGGCTGAGAGTGATGATGGTCTTCTTGTTTGGAATTTCTTCGACCGATATCTGGCTTCTCAATGGGGCCGGGGCTCCAGCATCTATCCCGTTTACAGACTTTTAAAACCCGCTCTTCTTTTCAAAGAAACGCTGTACAAGAAGTGAGGATGTTTAGAGAAATGAATATTAAGGATTAGGCGGATTCTTTTTTTTTTTGGCAATGAGAAACTTTCCGCAATTCTCACAGACGTAGATATCGTTGCTGCCTTCGATAGCTGAGCTCATTCCTGTGGCCACATTGATATAGCATCCCTGGCAGGCTCCATCCTCCAGTTCGGCCACCGCAAAACCATAGCGTTCCATGAGTCTGTCGTATCTGTCCAGCAGCGAAGCATCAAGTTCTTCTCTTATTAATACAGCTTGCCGTTTTAGTTCTTTGAGTTTTTCTTTTCGCGCTTTTTTCCTCTGCTGCTCGATTTTCTGGAGTTTGTGGAGGAGGCTGGCACGGCTGATGATTTTGTCTTCGTATTGTGGAAACTGCAAAACAATTTCTGAAAGAATTTTATAGAGCTCTGCTCTGTTTGCCGCATTAAAAAGCCTCTTCCGGAATCCTTCTTTGCTCAGAAACTGCGCAAGACCCGCAAAGAGGTGGTTAAAAAGTCCGGGGATAGAGGGATTCCAAATAACCAAAATGATAATGTGGACTTTTTTATTATCGATGGCGTCGAATTCGATCCCTTTCTTCGACCTCCCGACAACAACTGTTATGTTCCCTCCTGTGTTCACGCGGGCATGAGGAAGAGCAACTCCATGACCGATGCCAGTGGAATCCAGCCGTTCCCTATCAATGATCCGAGTGAGGATGGGTTTTTTGTTCTTGATCAATTTTTTTTTCTCGAGAACGGCAAGGAGTTCTTCTAAGGCCTGGATTTTTGTCAAAGATTTGAGATCATATATGATTTGGTTGGTGGATAAAAAATCAGAAAAATGTGAAGCTTTGGGCACTTCCGTCTCCATTGTGTCTGTATTTTAGCATAAAAGTCTTCGTCTCTAAAGAAATATTTTGAATCCCACACAAGGGGCAATTTTAGGTTTGGCCCCGACTTGTGATATATTGTAAAATCAACTTTTTAGCCTGGATTATTCAGTCTGAATAAATCAGAGTAGGAAAATATGATGTTTAATCTCAAAGCCAAAGCGCAGGAGCTGATTTTTGAATTTAAAGGAGATGATTACATCTTTGGACTTAGATGCATGGATAAAGTCGGAAAAATTGCCGCCCTCATCGGAGAAAATATTCTTCTCATCACAAACCTCCATCAAAGAGCAAAAAATAAATTTGACCGAATTGTCACTTTGTTAAAATCATCCGGTTTAAAAATCGTCGGTCACACACTGTCTGCGCGTCCGAATTCTCCAAAAGAAGATGTCTTCAACATGGCGGAAGCAATATTGGCTTCAAGGCCTGACAGCGTTCTCGTTGCATCAGGAGGATCAGGAATAGACGCCGCAAAAGCCGCAATAGTTTTGGCAGACCTTGAGGGAGATTTAGAAGATTATTTTGGAGTCGGAAAAGTCACAGAAAAAATTTCTAAAACAAAAATAACTCTGACTCCCTGTTTGGCTCTGCAGACAGCATCGGGTTCGTCGGCACACCTGACCAAGTATTCCAACATTACAGATTTTCAAATTTCACAAAAAAAGCTTATCATTGATCCAGCCATCGTCCCTCCCAAATGTCTTTTTGATTACAGCCTGACCCAAACCATGTCGCCGGATTTTACATGTGACGGCGCTTTCGATGGGCTGGCACATTGTCTTGAAGTTTACTACGGAGC
>CAZEWV010000565.1:0-1912 GCA_964516025.1 uncultured Eubacteriales bacterium | reverse complement strand
CTTTCCGGATAAAGTTTGGTAAAAACACTTTTGTAGAGAACACTCAGCCAGGAATAGGGCTGCGGATAACGATTATCCAGTTCGCTGGCTTTTTTCAAGGCAGCTTCAGACTCATTGGCAAGATCAATTCTTTGCTGTTTGGTCAACTTTGCCTGGATACGGTAGGCCTTGGACCAGCGGTTGACACCAACGGCCACCCAGGCTTCGGCATCTTCAGGATTCAGATCGATCCTTTTCTTATGATAAAAAACTGCTTTTTCAAATTCAGGTTCAGGCTGAATGTTTTCGTAAAACTGCGCGATGTAGGCAAAACCTTGAGAATTGGAAGGATCGGTTTCGATTCTTCTCAAATACATTTCTTCTGCTTTCTGGAAAGGTGTTTTCCCTCCATTGTCTTCATCCTCTCCTTCTCCACCACTCCCAGCATATCTTTTATAGAATTCGGCCACAACATAGTAATTACTCATATTGGTTGGTTCCATTTCGAGAATTCTCAGATACAACTTTTCCGCCTCTTCAAAATTGCGCATCTTGTCATACATATCACCCAGAGAGTGAATGATCTCTTTTCTGGTCGGATCGATTTCATACGCTTTATTGAGTGCATCAAGAGCATTTCTTTCAATCACTTTATTTTTCTCATCTTCCACGGCCGGTTTGTACAGACTTTTATAACTTTCTCCCAAGAACCTGTAAGCCTGTAGGAGATTCGGATTAAAACTCAAGGCCTTCTCATACTCTTCGATGGCCTGTCGGTATTTGCCATCAGTAAAGTGGTGATTGGCATTTGTAAAGTGGTGATTGGCTTTTAAATTGCTGAGTTTAAGCTTTTCACAGCTTACTGTAGAAAACACAACAGCCAAGACAAGAAGAACAAGCAGTGAGGTATTTATAATTTTTCGAAACATCACATCCTCCTTAATCTTCGATTCATTTTTTTCAGATTTATACTTAGAAACACATTTTATATCTAAATCACATTTTAAAGTCAAGGCAAAAAGAGTCGCCTGCAGTAGCAGTATCTGATACGCTGGACAAACATCCTTTGTTTATCAGAAAAGGGAACTTTTAAAGGATTGGAAACGTAAGTATATTGGAGGTGACCTATGAAAACAAAAACAATACAGGCCTTCTTAATTATCCTTTTTCTTTTTTTAATAACCATCCCTTCAACCGGGGCTTCAAGAGAAGAGACAATCGATAAAACTTTTCAAATAGACGGAACTTTGCCCGTGGATTTCGAATTTTTAGACAATGATGGAGATGTGCATTTTACGACTTGGGACAGGGATGAAGTCCACATCCTCATTCACAAAGAAATCAAATCGGTCAATGGTCGCAGGTCGGAAAGGCTTTTGGAAGAAACTAAAGTTGAAGTTTCTCATCACAACAACACCATCCGAGTCAGAATCAGATACCCCAGAATCAGAGGATTTGTTTTTATTTCAGACAGCGGCAGGATTAAAGTCACTTCGGAAATTAAAGTTCCCGCTAAGACCAATCTGAACTGCAGACTGGACGACGGCGACATCACAATCGAGAGCATAAGCGGAAACCTGTACCTCAAAGCCGATGATGGCACTATCCGTGTTACCGACGCCCAAGGCTCCATTGAAGGGGACACAGACGACGGGAGAATAATCCTAGAGAATTTTTCCGGAAAAGCCTATCTCGACTCGGATGATGGAGACATCCTTCTTTCCGGAAACTTTTCCACACTCGAACTTGAGTCAGATGATGGGGATATCAGGGTGAGAAACCTGGCCGATTCATCCATGGACAATGACTGGCAGATAAAAACAGACGATGGGGACGTCGAAATCTATTTCACAAAAGAATTTTCAGCCGACTTTCACATCCATACAGATGACGGACGCATTAACAGCCAGCTGCCCATTATCTTCAAAAAGAT
>CAZEWV010000564.1:0-1917 GCA_964516025.1 uncultured Eubacteriales bacterium | reverse complement strand
GAATTATCACAAAAACTCCTCGAAGAGGATTTGGAAAGACGAAGAAAAGCTCAGGAACGCCGCAAAAAAAAATAAAAGAGGGGTCGCGTCTCGACATTCGACATTTGAAAAATTCAAATGTCGAATGTCGAGACGCGACCCCTTAATCTTCTTTGGAGGAGCGGTACAGAGAATAGATAAATCCTCCGAGACAGACTCCAAAGATCAATATCATTGTGATGAGGGTTTTAATTTCCATTTTTTTCCCTAAACATTTTTTTCGTGATGACCTTATTAAACACTACGAACACGGTTATCGCCACTGCCCACTGAAAGAGGACAGTACCCACAGAGGTTGTGGCAAATATCTTCAACCAGTCTCCCGGATTGGCTAAATAACTTTCCCATAACCACCAGACAAGCATGGCCACCATTTGTAGAGGAAGAAAGAACATTACAAGGTAATCAAACCATCTCCCCAACTTTATTTTTTTGTCAGAAGTTGAAATGATCTCCTCGCGGAACTTCTTGGGACCCACTTTTAAAACAAGGAATATGAGAAACGCTCCACTGACCATCAGTCCAAGCCCCCACACCCAATCCTGATTGTTGAAAAAACCGATACTGATTGCAGAGGGAAGGCCCATGAGAAAACAGCCGACACCAACAATGGTTACAGCTTTTTTCCTCGTGAGTCCTGAATCGATAAAAATCCTGCTGATGAGCTCCAGCTGAGCAATTAATGAGGAAAAAGCGGCAAAACACAGAGCCAGAAAGAAGAGGGCGAGAAAAAAGGACCCCGAAGGAATTTTCGAGAACAGGATGGGAAGCCATTTAAATGTCAAACCTTCATTTCCCTGATTCATAACTTCAAGAACCCTGGCCTGGGCCATATTCTGGCCTGCAAAAAAAGAAAAAACTGTGGGGATAACCACTAAGGCGGCCAGGAGAGAGGCGACATAATCTCCAAATCCCAGTGTCGATGAGGTCAACAAAGGATTTTCCTTTCTTCTGGAATAAACTCCATAGGTTAGCATCAAACCCCAACCCGCACCGGTCGACCAGGCGGCCTGGCTCAATGCTTGCAGCCAGATATTATAATCTCCCAACTGCGAGAGATTTGGAGAAAAAAGAAAATTCAACCCCTGTACAGCACCGGGAAGAGACAGAGACCGGGCCGCTGCTATCAGAAGAAGAATAAGGAGAGCGGGGATTAGGATTTTGTTGGCTCGTTCGATGCCTTTGACCACTCCAAAATAGATGATCGTACATCCGATAAAAATGGCAATAAAATGAAAGGCCACCGGCTCCCATGAAGATTGGAAGGCCTCCCAGTACTGATTGGGTTCTTTCTTGATCAAACCTTGAAAGCATGTGGCAAAGAAATATTTGACACACCATCCTGTGACAACGGTGTAATAGAATGTGATGGCGGCGGTCACGAAGGTGACAAAAGTCCCCATCCAGGCGAAATTTTTTCCCATCATTTTTCCAAATGAACCGATGACCCCCATACGTGTTTTTTTCCCAATAGCCAATTCTATAGTCAGCAGCGGCAGAGCCCATACAAAAAGAAAGATAATCCAGGCGATCATGAATGCCCCACCGCCATACTGGGAAACAATACGGGGAAAACGCCACAGGTTCCCCGTACCTACAGCCATTCCTAAACCCGCAAAAATTATTCCCCAACGTGAGAAGGATTCTTTTTTATTCATGACAAGAACTTTACTTATAGGGACTCGACCTGTCAAACAAAAATATTTTAAGGAAATTTTAGCAATACTGCGCCGGTCATGCTATTATACAGATTAATCGGGATAATAAAGAATCAGATTTGAGAAGGAGGGAATCGATGGATTTCAACATTCCACTAGACGCCGCTTCCACCCAATCGCTTATCGTAGATCAAGAGCATACGGCAAAAATTCTCGGATC
>CAZEWV010000563.1:0-1926 GCA_964516025.1 uncultured Eubacteriales bacterium | reverse complement strand
CGGGCAGAGACAGATTGATTCTTTTTTGCCAGCAGAATTCTGGCGTAGGCGACAGTGATATCGCGGATGGCCATACACAGAGGGACTAAAAAGAGGACAAGGCCTTGAGTGGATAAACTCCAGTAGATAATGAGCCTGGACAGGCTGTCCGCAAAGGGATCAAGCATGGCCCCATACTCGGAGACAAGGCTGTGTCTTCTGGCAAAGATCCCATCCAATAGATCTGTCGCTTCAATCAAGAGAAGAAGACCCGCACTCCAGATAAGAGTGGAGATAGAGAATTCGCTGGTCTGCATGACTATAGAGAAGATAATGGCTAGAGGTATTCTTGCTAGAGTGACAGATTGGATAAGGATGTAACCATGAGGATTTTTTTTGTACGCTATGGTTTCGGGCTTTGTCTTCATGGATTCTGACACATTTATCCCACTGGTTTTGTTCAATGATGATACCCTAGAAAGACAAACAGGGTCAAATCTTTATTGATTAAGCTATTCTTTTTATGCGGAGGAAAGAGAGGTAGCCGATAAGGAAAAGAAAGTTGATGGTGAGAACGGACCAAGACATGAATAATGAGTAGGTCTCTTTACCCAGTAAATCGTAGAGAGAGAGTGAGATGATGCAGAGGTTAACGATAAGGATTATCTTCCAGAAGAATGTGTAACTCTGGAACTCCCTTAGAACTATTGTTATGCCTAGAAGAGACATAAGGAAAGTGTAGTCCCAGCCCAGTGGGGAAACGAGTGGAATGCAGATAAGAAGAACAGAGCACTCCAGAACCGGAGCTCTGTGGAGACTTTTTCCTTTTACAATGAGAAAGAGGATGAGGAGAGCAAGGAGAGAGAGCGTCAGGCCGGTGAAAAAAAGTGAAAGATTTTGATGGCCGATCCATTTAGAAAAAAATGCGATGATAGAGACGTTATCCTGAGTCGTTAATAAAGTTGGAGTGGATTTGAAAAAAGTGGATATCCACTCCTGGTGGACAGTCATGTTTCCCTGGATTCCATAGTAGGAGGATGGGACAAGAAAAGCCACAGCAAGAAGGCCGCATGCATAAGCAAGAGACCTCCATTTTTTCTTTAATAAAAAATACGGGAAAAAGATGAGGGCATAGGGTTTGAGCGCTATGGCTAATCCCCAGCTCAGCCCTGACAGTGTTTCGTTTCTGATCCGGGATTTGTTCTTATCCTCGGCTATCATCCAGGTCATAACGATAAGAATCAGAGTGACTATGCTGTTGATCTGGCCCAGCTGGATTTCTCTTAGGAAAAATTTCGCCAAAACAAGAGGTGGAAGAAGGCTTAAAAGCCTAAAGGGATTTGTTTTTGTGTACACGAGCTTATTGGAAAGAACAACAAGATAGATGGATGAAGAGACGATGAAAAAAAACCAGAACGCTTTTGCCAAATCGAGGGGCAGAAGAGTCAATGGCAGATAGAAGAAACTGGAAATTGGCATGTATTTGAATTGATAGTGCTCATCAGCCAGCCTGTAGGGGGTCTCTCCCAGCTGCAATCTTTGGGCAGCTTGGAAATTAACTTCGAAGTCGACCATCTCCTCTCTGACCTTGAAGATAAAAAGAAGAAGACAGACTGAAAAGATTAAAAAAATGAAGAGCCAAATATTTTTCTTCGACATCTGATTTCAGGAAAAGCTATGTATACAAAATCACAGCTCTAGTTTTTCGATCACTTTTTCATAGACTTCCTGTACGGAAATGGCTTTCAAACATAAATTGTTCGTACAGGGAGATTGACGGTGATTAAAGACAGAGACACAGGGACTACAGGAATAGTTTGAGTAGAAAGCAAAACAATTTTTTCCCAAAGGTCCGTAAAGTTTTGGTGTCTCCGGGCCGAAAAAAACAAATGTCTGGATATCGGTCATGGCAGAAAAATGAGCAGGTCCGCTGTCGTTTGTGATCAA
>CAZEWV010000562.1:0-1934 GCA_964516025.1 uncultured Eubacteriales bacterium | reverse complement strand
ACGATAGGGGCGTTCACACCGAGTATGCCGTAAAGATAAATCCCCATCGCCTGCCTTATTCCCAGCCCGTTTACAGATATTGGAATAAGGGCTGAGAACGTTTCCATGGTGCTGACCTGGAGAATCTTGAACACCAAAATCTTGACATTCAGCCCGACAGAAAAAATAAAGTAATTCATCACGGCAATACAGCCAAATCCCAGAAGTTTTATCCCCAAACTCATGGCCAGCAATCTACTGTGTTTCTTAAAGTATGAGGAAAAGGCAGAAGAAAATCCGGTAAACCGTTCATGAATTTTCTCAGGAAGAACCTTCCGGATTACATTCCGGCCGAATGGTGAAAGGAGAAAAAACACAAATCCACCCAAAACAATCATAAGTAAAAGAAACAACTGAACGGCCACCCGGAAAGAAAAAAAAGTGAAAAATCCTGTCGAGGCGACCATTCCAAGTGCGAAAACAGTCACAGTCTTTCCCACCACAAAAAACGCCGTCCCCTGGCCAACCGTAATATCCCGGTTTTTTAAATAATAGATGATGGACACCTCCCCGAGTTTTCCCGGCAGAAACAATCCGAAAGCCCAGGATGGGAGGTAACAGGGTAAAAATTCCCGGAAAGACAAATGAGAAAAGGCCCGCAGGAGCACCCACGATCCCAAAGACGACAACCATAAAAACATCACAAAAAATCCAATGGCCAGAGGAAGCACCCACAGATTCAATTGAACCAGGCTTTCCGCTATTCTATCGAAACCAATCTTATAAAAAAGACCAATGAGGATAAGCCCTCCAAAAAGAATCTTCGCCAGGATTTTAATCCTCCTTCCAAATCCTGCCCTTTTCTGCTGTTTAGACAATTGATTCTTCATAACAGATCTTTAAAGCCCATCCTGTTTACAGCTTATCTATAAAGGGAAAAAGCGTCAAATGGAATCTCATCTCTATTGGCAAAGTTGTATTCAATTTTCTATAATGACTGTTCATTAGAAACTTAAAACAATGCACAGTAAAAAGCAGTCTTCAGCGGCCGTCACAAAACCTCCTCTTTTCCAGGTCAGTGTTTTTGTTCTAACGGCCTCTCTCCTGAGTTTCATCCAATTGAGCGCTGCCCGGCCCATGCTTATAGTTGAACGTTTTTTCCCAGGATGGGGCTGGTTCGAGATATTGGCCTTGTCTCTGTATGCAGGATTTATTGCAGGAAAAATGCTTAATCCAACGCAGTCTCCACGGTGGCGACTCCGTATCTGGATTCTCTTTTCCGTCGTTTTTTTCTCCCAGCTTCTGATCGGCCTACTCGGAGTGGATCAATTCCTTATGACAGGGACGCTCCACATTCCTGTTCCAGCCATGATTGTTGCCGGGCCTCTTTTCCGCGCCGAACGATTCTTTATGCCCATCCTCTTTGCCTCCACCGTTTTTCTGGTGGGACCAGCCTGGTGCAGTCATCTGTGCTACATCGGTGCCTGGGATGCAGCGGCATCGGTTCATAAAAAAAAGCCGCGGTTTATGCCCAAGTGGCGGCACTCCGTTCGGATCGGCATCCTTTTGTCTATCGCGGCGGTCAGTCTCCTCCTTCGTTGGATCGGAGTTTCGGCGGTTGTTGCAGGGGGATTCGGGCTCGCTTTTGGCCTCTTCGGGATCGGAATGATGATCCTCTGGTCCCGGAAATCCGGAGTGATGACTCACTGCATCACCTACTGTCCTATTGGCCTTCTGGCTAACTGGTTTGGCCGCCTTTCCCCCTTTCGCGTCAGAATCACTCCTAGCTGTAATGAGTGCGGTGCGTGCAGGGTCGTCTGCCGGTATAACGCACTGACAGAGAGAGACCTCCAAAACAGGACTCCCGGAAGAACCTGCACTCTCTGTGGAGACTGCATCAAAAGCTGTAAAGATCAATGGATAGAATACCGTTTTTTCCGCTTGTCTCCGGATAG
>CAZEWV010000561.1:0-1949 GCA_964516025.1 uncultured Eubacteriales bacterium | reverse complement strand
TGTCACGGAATTTATCGTCTATGTGCTCAGGGATCTCGTTTCGACAAAAGGCCAGATCAAAGAGACAAAACAGGCAGACGAATCCAGTTTAACTGCAGACGAAATTGAAGCCATTAGAAAAAGACTTAAATCATTAGGTTACTTATAAAATTAAGGAGTATTATACAATGACGACACACCTCGTTCCTCCACACGGAGGAAAACAGCTCAGCCCCCTTCTTCTCAATGGCGACGAACTCATTGACAACCGAGAGAAAGCTAAATCTCTGCCGATAGTACAAATGACTTCAAGGGAAACATCTGATTTAATAATGATGGCCATAGGCGCATTCACTCCATTGTCAGGATTCATGAATCAAGACGATTACAGGAATGTTGTTGATCACATGCATCTCACTGATGGAACTCTCTGGCCCATTCCAATAACTCTCTCCATATCGGAAGATCAGGCAAAGGCCGCTTCCATAGGGAGTCACGTGGCCCTCCGTGATGAAGAATCGGGAGAATTGATGGGAAGTTTAGCTGTGACAGAAAAATACGGCTATGATAAAAACCACGAAGCAAAAATGGTATTCCTCACGGATGAAGAATCCCATCCGGGAGTATCTAAATTAATGTCCCAAAAAGACATCCTAATATCTGGGCCTGTTAAAGTCTTCAGTGAAGGTCCTTATCCAGAGCAATTTGGCCGGCACTTTGGTCGTCCGGCGGAAACACGTGCACTTTTTGAAGAAAAGGGGTGGAATACAATCGCCGCTTTTCAGACTCGAAATCCCATTCACAGAAGCCACGAATACTGTACAAAAATTGCTCTAGAAGTCACAGATGGACTCTTCATCCATCCTTTAGTCGGAAAACTCAAATCAGACGATATTCCTGCCGATATACGAATGAAGTGCTATGAAGTGCTGCTTAAAAATTACTATCCGGAAGACAGGGTTGTCCTCAAGGTGTATCCAATGGAAATGCGCTACGGTGGACCTAGAGAAGCTGTACTTCATGCAATCTTCAGACAAAATTATGGCTGCAGCCATTTGATCATCGGTCGTGATCATGCCGGAGTGGGCCATTACTATGGCCCCTTCGATGCCCAAAAGATATTCACGGATATTGGATCTGAAGAACTGAAAATCAAACCTTTAAATATCGACTGGACATTCTGGTGCCATAAATGTGATGGAATGGCATCAATGAAAACTTGCCCTCATGGAAAAGAAGACCGCGTGCTTATTTCAGGAACAGAGCTTCGAAAACAGCTGTCAGAAGGGCAGCATCCACCTAAGGAGTTCAGCCGGCCCGAGGTAGCAGAAATCCTGATGGACTATTATCAATCTTTCAAAGTGCACTAATCATTTTCAGGAATGCTATGGAGATTAAAGAATGACAAAAAACAAAGCCACCAATGTCACCTGGCAACAGAGTCCTCTGTCCAAAAGCAAAAGAGAACAACTCCTCAGACAAAAAGCGGTCGTCATCTGGTTTACGGGATTATCCGGTTCCGGAAAATCAACATTAGCCCTAGCGGTCGAAGAGGAATTGTACAGACGCGGACATCTCTGCTATGTGCTGGATGGCGACAACATCCGCCATGGCTTGAATAAAAACCTCGGCTTCTCTCCCGAAGACCGTGAAGAAAACATCCGGCGCATCGGTGAAGTATCAAAGCTGTTTGCCGATGCCGGATTGCTGACGATGACAGCTTTTATCTCGCCCTACAAAAAAGACAGAGACTTGGCACGGACGCTCCTCAATGAAGGGGAGTTCATAGAAGTGTTTATGAGTGTTCCTTTGGACGTCGCGGAACAACGGGATCCCAAAGGTCTTTACAAAAAAGCCAGAGCCGGAGAGATCAAAGAATTCACTGGAATTTCAGCACCTTACGAAGAGCCGATCAATCCGGAACTCACAATTGACTCGAGTAAACTCGATATTGAGCAAAGCAGAGATAG
>CAZEWV010000560.1:0-1958 GCA_964516025.1 uncultured Eubacteriales bacterium | reverse complement strand
TTCCCGCTCTCTGAAGGCATCTGTCAATATTCTGTGGAATTCATTGATCGGAGATTCGCCGCCAACATTGACCAGATGGATGGATTCACGTACATCTGTAATCATCGCCAGGTGGTCAGACCAGAACCGGTCGAGTTGAAGGAGTGTTATCTGCTTTTCCAGCTTATCCAGCTCTTCTTGTCCAATGATAGAACGAATCTCTGAATAGTGTTTTCCGGATTTTTCCAAAAGAAGGTTAAACGGCACCTTTTCATTTAGAAACTCCTGCCGTTGGCGTTGAATTAGCTTTCTCTCTTCCTCGACCAATGAAGAATATTTCCAAAGAGTCTTACGGACATCAAAATTCTGGCCTTCTATAACTCTCTGGCTGCGGGCGACCTCGCGATTGATTAAAGGATTGGAAAGGGGATCATTTTGCCTAAGGTCCCGGATTTTTTGCGGAAAGAGATTTTTTAATCTATATTTCTCCATTAAATTGTCTTCAAGGCTGACAAAAAATCGTGACGAACCGGGATCTCCCTGGCGGCCGGCACGCCCACGCAGCTGGATGTCTATCCTTAAGCTTTCATGTCTGTTTGTACCGATAACATATAGCCCTCCAAGCGCCACGACCTTTTCCCTCTCCTGTTCAGAATCGCCGCCAAGTTTAATATCCGTCCCACGACCGGCCATGTTGGTCGATATGGTGACGGCACCGGGGGCACCCGCTTTGGCTATAATCCCTGCTTCCAATTCATCGTTTTTGGCATTGAGGACCTGGCAGCTGATACCCGCCTGATTGAGCTCTGCGGCAAGCCCCTCAGATTCCTCAACACTCGCCGTGCCCACAAGGATGGGTCGTTCCTTTGCATGGCATTTTCTAATCTCGCTGACCAGAGCCTTAGTTTTGGCGTCCTTGTGAGTAAAAATCTCGTCGGGAAAATCTTTCCGGATGTTTGGTTTGTTGGGGGGGATAACAACTGTTTTTAGACTATAGAAAGTAAAGAGCTCCTCTGCGGCGGATTGGGCCGTCGCCGTCATCCCGCAAATCTTAGGATAGAGGCCCAAAAAATGCTGAAGAGTGATTTGCCCCAGGAGAGTTCCACTGGCTCCCCGCCGGAGTTTTTCTTTGGTTTCTAAGGCAGACTGAAGACCATCCGGCCAGTGCCTGTCTTCAACTACCCGGCCGGTAAACTCATCGACAACTTCGATTTTCCCGTTCCGTACGATGTAATCTATATCGCGGTGGATAAGAAATTCGGTATGGAGCGCAAGATTGATCCTTGTCAAAAGGTCCAGATTTTCGGACTCGTGCAGGTTGCCGCAGTTCAAAACGTCTTCGAAATATTTTAGTCCTTGGTCTGTAAGAAAGATATTGCGCTTCCCCTCGTCTGTTTCGAAATCGATACCCGGTTTGAGGTTTTTGACCATTTCAGCCAAGTGTCCGGGATCTTCAAGGGATTCCCCGACATTCCCTGCAATGACCAGAGGAACGCGGGCTTCATCGATAAGAGTAGAATCCGCCTCATCGACCAGAGCAAAATGGAAGCTCCGCTGTACAAGATTCTCTTTTTCATAGCACAGATGGTCACGTAAAAAATCAAAACCCGCCTCTTTGGCTGTCGCATATGTAATGTCGCAAGCATATGCATTCTGCCGGTCAGCGGTCTCCATTCCATCCTGGACATGTCCTACACTCAGCCCCAAAAACTTGTATATGGGTCCCATCCATTCGGCATCGCGGCGAGCCAGATAATCATTAAACGTTAAAACATGAACCCCTTGAGATGATAAAGCATTGAGATAGGCCGGGAATACGGCCGCAAGAGTCTTGCCTTCCCCTGTGGGCATTTCGATAAGCTTTCCCTGGTGCAGGGCGATCCCGGCAAGAATCTGGACATCAAATGGCCTTAATCGGATCATCCGCCGGGCTGTCTCCCGGACAAGAGAATAGGCTTCAACCAATAGCTCATCCAGAG
>CAZEWV010000559.1:0-1960 GCA_964516025.1 uncultured Eubacteriales bacterium | reverse complement strand
CCGATCTGTTCGATGTCCTCAATGATATTCAGGCTGTCTTCCAATTCTTTAAAGAAAAAGTAGGGATAGTTTTCTTGGCCATCTTTCGATAATTTTTTCGCTAAAAAATCTCGTAATGGGCTCATCTCTCCGCCTCAGATAGATTCTACATTAAAATGCTCTGAATTAAAATGAAAAACGTGTAACATGTTTCACATGCGTGTAATTCATTACCCACATTAGCATAGGTTTTTCTTCTTCTCCAAATGAATTATTCATAATTATCAGGGGTATATTAAATAGAAAGTGCCTGAATCCTGATTTGGTATGTTTTTCGCTTATAGGTTCTTCTGAGAAAAAAAGAGGAGATTTATTATGCGCAAGAGAAATCTAGTATGTTTTTTATCCCTGAGTGTCTGTGTCTTTTCCTCTCTTTGGTCTTTACCCCAGAGACAAAAGGACATCACACTGGAGGAGTGCATTGTCTATGCCATAAAGAATAATTTGGATGTTACGGCAGAGCTAATAACTCCTGAGATTGCGCAGATGTCTGTCATCCTGTCAAGAGAAAAATTCCTTCCCTCTTTGAGTTTTGGTTTCACACGTCGGAACACAAACACCCCCTCTTCTTCTTGGATTGAGTCTTCAGATCAGGTTCTCACTACCTTCAATAACTACTCCGGTCAGATAAGCCAGCTGCTCCCTACAGGGGGACAGCTAAATGTTTCACTGAATGCGAATATGTATGATACCAATCAGAAATTCCAGTCAATCAATCCCCGGTATGGAAGCACTCTTGATTTTACGTTTTCTCAGCCGCTGCTCAAGAATTTTGGGATTCAGACAAACCGAAGAGAAATTATCGTGGCCCAAAACAACAGAGACATATCTGAAAATGATTTCAAGAAAGTCCTGCTCGATACAGTTTTTGCTGTAGAAGATGCCTACTGGAATCTTGTCTACAGTATTCAAACACTTGAAGTGAAAAGACAATCCCTTGAGCTGGCTCAGGATCTTCTGCTGAAAAGTCAAAAGGAGGTTGAGATAGGTACCTTGGCCCCAAAGGAGATTTTGAGCGCTCAAGCAGAGGTGGCCGCACGAGAAGCCGACATTTTGCAGACCGATACTCTGGTAAAAAATAACATCGACCGGTTGAAGACTCTTATCAATCTTTCGGATGAGGAAGAAGAGATCCTCCTCTTTCCGGCCGATGAACCTGCGTTTGAGCCAACAGAGATAAGCTTGGAGGATGCATTCCGCACGGCCCTGGAAAACCGGCCCGACCTGCAGTCCTCTCGAATCAACCTAAAAACCAGGGATTTGGATATCCGATATGCGTGGAATCAGTTGCTTCCTGCGCTCAACCTCAATGCCAATTACTGGAGTCCCGGCCTGTCCGGTGAACAGATCCTCTGGCTTGATAATAATCCCCTTACCAATGTCATTGTGGGAACGATTCCGGGCGGAGCGAGCGATGCGTTAAAGGATGCCGTTAATTTCAAATATAAGAATTGGTCCCTTTACTTCACTCTTGATATTCCCTTGGAGACGATCGTTTCGCGTGCGGCCTATATTCAGGCAAAAAAAAGCCGTGAGCGTGCGGCCGTGAGGATGAAAAGTCTGGAGAAGAAAGCCTTTTTGGAGACAAAGACGACCGTGCGGACGGTGAAGACAGATTATTTGAGGGTCGATGCGTATAGAATTGCTCGTGAACTTGCAGAGCAAAAACTCGAAGCCGAAGAGGCAAAATTAAGAGCCGGAATGACGACGAATTTTATTGTGCTTCAGTATCAAAGAGATTTAGCCAATTCAAGGAGTGCGGAACTCAGGGCTGTCATCGATTACAACCTCTCTCTTTCCAGGCTGAACAACATTTTGGGCATAAGTCTTAAAAGCTGGAATATTAGACTTTCTGATGCCGGAGAAGGAGAAGGAATCCAACAATGATCTGGAAAATTGCAAAAAAGGAATTTTTTAACAA
>CAZEWV010000558.1:0-1961 GCA_964516025.1 uncultured Eubacteriales bacterium | reverse complement strand
CGACAGCGTTTGGCCCAGTTTATCCTGTTGCAATCTCAAGGGCAGCAGTCTGATGTGATTGTCCTTAATATGAAAAAGGTTGAATTGGCCAGGTTTATCGGAACGATTTCTGAAACACTTTCCCGCAATCTTAAACACATGCAGGAGGACAATCTCATTGAAGTTAATGGCCGGAATATCCGAGTGAAAGATTCAGTAAAGCTCAAACAAGAACTCCTCTAATAGCGACATTTCACAAAAGTCGGACCAGCGACCATTCTAATTAAAAAATAAAAGGGTTTATATTTGACTTAAGTCAAGGAATGTTGGGTTATGAAGTTTTACTATTGGGATGCACTGAAAAATAACTATCCAAGGAGAAGACAAAATGGCGAAAAGACAAATAATTGAGATTGACCGGGATTTGTGTAATGGATGCGGGCTCTGCCTCACGGCATGTGCTGAAGGTGCCTTAGTGTTGGATGAGGAAAACAAAGCTGTTCTGGCCAAAGAGATATTTTGTGATGGTCTGGGGGCCTGTCTGGATGTCTGTCCGACGGATGCGCTCAAGGTTATTGAGAGGGAAAGTGAAGACTATGATTCTCAAGCCACTTTTGAACATGTGTTGAAAACAAGAGGAGAGGAAGCCGCCTCCCAGGTTCATGGAATCCAGCCCAAGGCTCAGGCCCCCTTTCCTGCTCATACAGGATGTCCGGGAAGTATGGCACAAGAGATACAAAAAACACCAGCTACACAAGAGAACAAGTCCGTTTCCGGTGAATCAGAATTGAGCCAGTGGCCCATTCAGCTCCATCTTGTCTCTCCCTTTGCACCGTACTTTAATGAATCCGATCTTTTGATCGCAGCGGATTGTACGGCTTTTGCCCTTGGGAGTTTTCATCAGGACCTGCTTAAAGGGAAGAAAGTGATTATTGCCTGTCCAAAACTCGATGACACCTCTCCCTATGTGGAAAAAATCGCTGAAATTCTAAAGAACAATACAATTTACTCTTTGACCGTGGCCATCATGGTTGTACCCTGCTGTACCGGTCTTTATCACATGGTGAATGAGGCTGTTGAACTATCCGGAACAAACGTCAAAATAAAAAAGATCGTTATTGGAATTGACGGACAGATTCATTCATAAATTCCAAGCACAAAATTTTGGATGGAGATTTGTACTAAGTCTTGTTGAGCAATTCTCTTTTATAGTCTTCTATGTCATCGATATCTCGAAGGATACTTGATGTGGTGACCTGGACTTCAAACACATCACTGGGGTGTCCGTACGCAATACCTTTCAGGCCCACATTTGGACTCAATGCGGCAATGTCACTTTTGTATTTCATGTCGAAAAGCACCGGATGTCCTCTCTTTTTTTTATATGTAGGGAGAACAATTCCCTTTGTGGTTTGTGAGTAAGCATCGATGACTTTGTCGATAACTGTGTGAGATATAGCCGGCTGATCACCCAGCAAAACTACTGCTGCCTGGGCTCCTTCGGGGAGAGAGCGAAATCCTTGCTGAACCGAAGACAGCATTCCCTGCTTATAGTCGGGATTGAAGATGGTTATTGCAGGGAATCCTTTCGCTTTTTGTTTGATTTTTTCTCTGAAACCGCCGAGTACAAGGAGTGTATAATTTGCTTTAGAGGAAGCCGCATTGTCCAAAACAGTTTCGATTATGGTTTTTTCTCCGAAAGGAAGAAGGAGTTTTGGTCGGGCCATACGCTTGGATTCTCCAGCAGCAAGGATGATAGTCCAGATCATGACCCCATTGGTATCACATTCTCAAGAAAATGAAAACCCTTCAAGTCAATTGACAAATCACAGCTAAAATTGTAAAAATAATAAAAGTTTGTCAAAGGAGATAACCATGAAAAGCTCCGTTCGTTTCGCACTCAATGATAAGCTTGTCACATGGACCGGGGAGGACAATCGTATGCTCCTCTGGGTTCTTCGAACAGAATTCAATTTAACGGG
>CAZEWV010000557.1:0-1975 GCA_964516025.1 uncultured Eubacteriales bacterium | reverse complement strand
GGAGAAAAAGGTGTCGATTTTGATACTCTTGTAGACATCCTGATTCGCTTCTCTCAACTTGTTCTGGATTTTCCTGAGATAGATGAATTTGACCTTAATCCGGTGTTGGCTTTCGAGAATAGAGCTGTTGTTGTCGATGCCCGGCTTAAAATAAAGGGATGAACTGGATTCCGCTGACTATTGTCTGCAGCTATATTGTTCTTCTCTATCTGATCACCTGGTTTTCCCGCCGTCTAAGTCGAGGAGGCATGGTGGCCTATCTACTGGCCGGTAGAAGCCTTCCATATTGGGTGGTGGCTCCTCTCCTTGCAGGTCTGGCCATTGGAGGGGCCTCGACCATTGGAATCGCTGAAAACGCCTATCAATACGGATTGTCTGCAGGTTTGTATAATGCTGCATTTGCTGCCGGAGCGGTTCTTTTCGGCCTTTCTGCCGCCCGACGCTACAGGAAAATGGAGGTTTCGACACTTCCAGAGTTTTTCGAGCGGCATTACAATGTATCCGGACGCATAGTCGGAGTGATCGGCCAGCTTGTCCTTCAGATCGTTATCACATCTCTTCAGTATATAGCAGGAGGTGCCATCCTTTCATCACTGCTTCCGGATGTTTTTACCTTCAAGACCGGGATGTTCGTCACGGCTGTTGTCTTTGTGGGGATCACTCTTATCGGCGGCTTTTGGGCGGCCGGATTGACGAATATCATCAATGTTGTTCTCATCTATTCCGGTGTTTTTTTTGGTGCGCTTCTGGCCGTAAAAAAAGTGGGCGGTTTTAAGGAGTTGGTTAATAAGCTTCCAAACGATTTCCCGGCTTTTGATTTGGGTGCAATCGGTTGGTGGCTCATCCTTGCATGGTTTATAGTCATGTGCACCACGACATTTTCTGTCCAATCTATCGCTCAGATTAGTTTTGCCGCCAAAGATTCTTCCTCAGCCCGGAAGGGATTTATTCTTGGCGGTTTGATCATTCTTCCCGTTGGATTTATCAGTGCTGTCATCGGGATCTCAGCTACAGTTCTTCAACCGGGAATCATCCCCACCGAAGCTCTCCCGAGGACTGTCTTAAGTTTGAGTCCCATTGTTGCCGGCCTCGTTCTTGCCGGACTTTGGGCTGCCGATGTCTCTACAGCTTCAGCACTTCTTATAGGCAGTGCAACATTGGTCGTTAACGATATCATAAAAAGATTTGTAGTCCCTGATTTAAGTGAAAAAAAAGAAAAGGTTATCTCACGGGCGTCTGTTCTTGTCTTGAGTGTATTAACCTATATACTGGCCATTTCTGTATCCGGGATATTGAAAACTCTCCTCATCGGGCTTACGTTGACAACGGCGTATACTCTTGTGACCCTGATGACTCTTTATTGTCCGAAAATATGCCGCCGGTCACACGCAACATGGACGCTGATCATGGGGATGGCCGCATTAGCTTGTTGGCTACTTTTTCCGCAGTTGGCTGACTTTTTCAAAAGCATCAACCTCGTCCATCCGATTTATTTTTGCTGGATTGTCAGCCTTCTTACATTCTTTTTAGTTGCGGTACTGGATAAGAGGAAGATAAAATCATTGGAAATAATATATAAGTGAAGATTATTAGGTTTCGAGTGAAATGATTAAGAAGTATAAATAAAGGAGGATCAAATGAGTTTGGATTGGTTGAAAAGAGATAATCAATTAAAGGATCATTCCATGTGGGGAGATAAATATTGGGGGACAGAACCTCCGTGCATCATCTATGAGAAAAGGCCCATTCTGGATGCCTCAGGTCAGGAGATAGAGGGCTTGTTTACAGCCTGGGTGACATTGAATAATCCTGCCCATTACAACTCCTACACAACCGAAATGGTCAAAGGCGTGATTGCGGCCTTCCAGAATGCTTCCCTAGACAGGAGTGTCGTGACCGTTGTCTTTACAGCAGTGGGCAGCAAAGCCTTCTGTACCGGCGGCAACACAAAAGAATATGCCGAATACTATTCGGG
>CAZEWV010000556.1:0-1978 GCA_964516025.1 uncultured Eubacteriales bacterium | reverse complement strand
CATGCTTTTGCCGTCACTTCAGGGACAGCCGCCATCCACACGGCGCTCGCCGCGATCAATCCAAATCCGGGGGATGAGGTCATAACAACTTCGATTACAGATATGGGCGCTCTTTCACCCATCCTCTATCAGGGAGCCATTCCTGTTTTTGCCGATGTGGATCCCCATACTTACAACGTTACGGCGGATACTATCGCTGCTGTCCTGAATGAGAGAACCCGAGCTATTATCGTTACCCATCTCTTTGGTAATCCGTGTGATATGGAAGAAATTTTAAAGCTAGCCGCAGAAAAAGACATACCAGTAATCGAAGATTCAGCCCAGGCTTTCTTAGCCAGTCACAAGGGAAAAAAAGTTGGCTCCATAGGAGACATCGGCTGCTTCAGCTTTCAGCAGGGAAAACACATGACCTGCGGTGAAGGAGGCATAGTCGTAACAGACAATGAAAAGCTGGCAAGACAAATGTTCCTTTTTATCAATAAAGCTTGGGGTTATGGAGATCCCAGACCGGATCATTATTTTCTCGCTTTGAATTACCGTTTGAGTGAGCTTCAGGGAGCCGTCGCCCTCGCCCAATTGGAAAAACTTGAGGGGATGGTACAAACACGGATAGGCTTGGCCGAAAAACTCACAGACAAACTGGCCGGTTTAAATGGCATTGAAACTCCTCGAGTTCATGTTGGAAATATCCACTCTTACTGGAGATACTGCCTCAGCGTCAATCCCAACATCGTTCGCGGAGGAGCGGTCGGTTTAAGCAAAAAACTCAAAAACTACGGCATTCATACTCTTCCCCGCTACATCCAGAAACCAGCGTTTATGTGTGAAATATTTCGAAACCAAAAGACGTTTGGCAGCAGTCGGTATCCGTTTAACCTGGCCCGCAAGGAAGCGACTGATTATAATCCCTCCCAATTTCACGGCACTTTTGACGCACTGGAAAAAATCCTTGTTATTCCTTGGAACGAACGATTCACGAGTGCCCATATCGGTTTTATCGCTGATTCTATTGAAAAATCCTTGAAGCAGCTCATTGAGGAGACCTCATGAAAACTCAAATAATAAAATACGGCCTCATCGGTGCAGGCGCTATCGGCCAGACCTGGGCGCAGTCTCTCGATTTGTCTACGACATCCCATTTGATAGCTGTTTCGGACCTTGATATAAATAGGGCAGAAACCATCGGCAGGACTTTCAAATGCCAGAGCTTCAACCGCTATGAAGACATGCTCGAGTCATGCAATATAAACGCCGTCATCATCTGCACTCCGCCCGTGACTCATCCAGAAATCGCGATCACCTGTCTCAATCAGAACATCCATGTGCTCTGCGAAAAACCGTTCAGCATCGACTCGTTGCACGCAGAGGAGATGTTTCAAGAGGCGAGGCGGCACGACGCCATCATCACCATGGCTTCAAAATTCCGCTACGTCGACGACCTGGTCCGTGCAAAAAGAATCGTTCGTTCGGGGATACTTGGCAACATCGTCTCCTTTAAAAACTCATTCATCTCAGATGTGGATATGTCTCAAAGATGGAACTCCAATCCGAGCATCTCCGGGGGTGGAGTCTTTATCGATAACGGTACGCATTCGGTCGATATCGTCCGCTATTTTCTCAGCCCGATCGTAGACATCTTTGTGCATGAAGGAAAAGGAAGTCGAGGTCTTGAGGTAGAGGAATCTGTCCAAGTTCAGGTGAAAACCGAAAACGGCTGTGAGGGGACAATCGACGTTGTTTGGAACGGAAGTCAAGCCTCAAAATCCTATATCGAAATTCAGGGCACTAAAGGAACGATCTGGATCGGTTGGCATGAATCCAAATACAAACAGTCCTCCAGCTCGGAATGGGTCGTATTCGGAAGCGGATATGATAAACTCGCCGCATTCACCCAACAATTGGACAACTTCTCCAATACGATTCTCGGAGAGGAACTGTTAATCATTACCTATGAAGATGCTTTAGCCTCGGTCAAAGT
>CAZEWV010000555.1:0-1980 GCA_964516025.1 uncultured Eubacteriales bacterium | reverse complement strand
AATAATTATAATTCTTCCTTTCTGAGAAGTTTTCCTTTGTAGAGGAAGAGGATTTTTTTCCCAAAGTTTCGGATCAACTCCCGGTCATGTGTACATATGATTACTGTTGATCCCTGCTCATTGACGGCTCTAAAAAGACTCATGATTTCGACGGCTAATTCAGTGTCCAGGTTTCCTGTGGGTTCATCTGCAAGGATAATTTTTGGATTGTTGACGATGGCTCTGGCAATGGCAACTCTCTGCTGTTCGCCGTAGGACAGCTGCGAAGGAAAATCCCACATTTTGTGGTGGAGATTGACCATGCGCAGTGCTTTGAGAACTTTTTTCTTCTGCTCTTTCTGTGGAACCCCAAGTATTTGGAGAACAACGGCCACATTGTCGAACACTTTTTTGTGGAAAAGAAGCCGAAAATTCTGGAACACAATGCCCATAGTTCTTCTAAGCTGATAGATTTTGTGATCGGATATCTTGAGGATGTTTCTTCCATCGATTACGATCTGACCTCGAGTAGGGAGAATTTCTCGAAAAATGATTTGGAGGAGTGTTGTCTTTCCGGCCCCGCTCGGACCTGTCACAAACCAGAAATCACCTTTTTCAATACGGAGAGTGATATCATCGAGAGCCCAGTTGGGTTTTTGGTACTGTTTAGAGATTCCATATAGCTCGATCATCAACGTAGCTTTCTTAATTGAAGTCTAAATCTGTGTTCCACACACAGTATAATATCATTTTATTTTATGTTTTTCTCCTTTTGGTTTATGCTAGGCCAAAACTCCAAGAAGGGATGGACGTCGTGGGTATATCTCTGCCCGCGACGACAGTTGGAGTGAGGACGGAAAGAGGTTTAGACGAAGAGATACATGAACCAGCCAAATGCGAGAGCTCCCACAACCATAATCAGGAAGAGGGAAAGGCCGTAGCGGATTTGTGCTTTTTTATCACTTCTTCGAATTAAAGCCAGAACGGAAGACACAAAAGCTGAGTAGAGAACCATTGAAACAAAAAGACTTGTAAACATCAGTTCTTTTTCCCTGCCGCGATATCATAGGCATCGAGAGCGATTAGAAAATTTAAAAGACCGGCTCCTGCAATATAAGCTGTACCGAATTCAAACGATACATTTTTCAAATTGCCAAGTCCAAAAGAAAACAATTTTGGTAGAAGGTAAAGGCTTCCTGCCCCTATATCTGAAAAAAAAGCCAATATTGTAAGAGGATTTTCAGTCTGAAATGAATAAACTCGACCTCCCATTAAAAGACCTAATCCGGCCATGGATGTAATGGCCACAAAGAAGAAGAGAGCTTTCTTGAACTTCTTTAAAGCTACATGTCCCAGACCAGGAATAAACCAACCCAGGATGAAGTAGGCAATGGCTTTTGTATTCATTTTTGAAAACGCATGATAAAGTAAAAAGCCTAAAAAAGCAAGAATGAGACAGTTTTGTTGCAAGGGAAATATGGTTTCTTTATAATAAGGATTATTTGAGAACATCATATAATTTTTTTTGGGATTCAATGAGGAGTAAAAATGGATAATTCAAACTTTGAAGATATTATTCAATTTGCCATCCAAAGAGAACGGGATGCTTGCAGAGCGTACGGTGAAATGAGTGAAATTGCAGAAACGCCGGGATTAAGAAAGCTGCTGCTCGAGCTTCAGGCTGAAGAAAAAAAGCACAGAGAACTTCTCCAGGACATCACAAGTGAAGATATCGAAAACCTGGAAACACATAAAGTTGTCGATTTAAAGATCAGTGATTTCTTAACGGAGGAACCTCCTACACCGGATATGACCTTTCAGGATCTCCTCATATTTGCCGCTAAAAAAGAGCAGCAGGCTGTCGAGCTCTACACGAGTATGAAGGCTGCCGTAAATTCAGATGAGTTAAAAAAAATGTTTGACTTTTTTATTGAACAAGAAAAAGAGCATAAGTTAAAACTGGAGACGGAATACGAAAAGCATGTCCTTGAAGAAGGATAG
>CAZEWV010000554.1:0-1982 GCA_964516025.1 uncultured Eubacteriales bacterium | reverse complement strand
CGCAAATTCGGTTCATCACGAACATCTAATACAGAAATGTAATCATACGGAATGCTCGTCTTGTCAAAGCCCATCCTCAGCCACCCTTCTGTCTGCGTACTCTGCCAGGTGTGCATAATGGCAATACGCGGTACATCTAAGACATGTGTCGGGACTTCAGGAATTTCAGAGACAGAGTAAGCCGTAAATTCATATTTTTTTCCTGCCTCTTCCAGCTGCTCTTTCAAATCGTCGGTATTGTCTCCGACCTTGAGCAAAAACGAACCGGCATTAAACTTCTTATCTTCCACTCCAAACTCTTCTTCTGCCGCTTCTATTTTGAGATCACTCTTAGCAAAACGAAAAGTCGCCAAAGAATTCGAGGCGTCATGGTTGATAATATAAGCCTGAGCTTTACCGCCTTTAAGTTTTTCTACTCCACCCCCGAGTTTCATTTTTCCCTGAATTTTGTCCATCGGTGCCGAAAGCACGGCCTCATCTGCTATCCTGACGGTATCAACATTATACAAGGGCCCAGCAGTCCATCCCACGTCATCATACGGCCGGGGATCGTTGACATTAAAATACTGTTTATCCAGAAGAAGATCTGCCATGCGTGAATAGGGTTGATCCAACCTTACAACAAAACTTCCCGCGGCAAATTTACCTTCTTTTGTCTCAAATTCCTTCTTTGCTTTATGGACTTCTATACCATGTCTCTGCAAAAGTCTGATTAGAGAGGCTGCTTGAGCCGGTCTGGGATTATCTCCGGGAATGACATAGGCTGCCGGTCCCTCAGTCGTGGCTTTTTGGATCGATCGCTGGCTTTTTAGGTAGAAATTTCCCATGAATTTCTGGGCATTTTTGGCCGTATGATTCATCGCAATCAAAATGCCGCTCTGCTGATAATTGATATTGTTGCGAAAAGACCAAACCACTTCCCTTAGAGGAGGATTGGGTTTGAACCAGGATCGATTTTCAGATGCACGAACGATTCGCGTGCTTCCATCTCGCGCAGTCTGCGTTTCATAAAACCGGCCGATAGAATTGTGTCCGTTGGCCACATAGAACAGATAATTAGGCGCCCAGCCATCATAAAATCCATGTGTCCATACGCCGGGAACCCCCAGCCGTGTCATTTCGCTGACCTCCTGATGTGCAAGTTCCTGCCACTCATCGATAAGAATGGGATCCACCCAGGCATTATAAGGCCCAGTGCCGGTTGACGCATACAAGTAGGCAATGGACTCATGGAGATCATGCATGATCAGCGGATGAAACTCCATATAGGTGTCAAGAACCTGGTTGGTTATGTTCAGCCCAAGTCCAATGGTATCCCTGTTGTTATCGTGAGCCACGTATTTTCCCCAATAGATCGGGCTTCTCGCTACGGTGGCTTCAGGATCCTTTCTCTTGGCCATAAATAGATCGACAGCTTTGTCACGTCCATCGACTTCGAGGATCGGCGTAATCATGACGATCATATTTTCTCTAATGGTCTTGATAAAGTCAGATTCTCCCACGGCGATGCGGTACGCCAGCTCCATAAGCATTTCGGGAGAACCCGTTTCTCCGGAATGCAGAGCGCCTGTAGCCCAATACATGGGTTTGGCCTTTTTGATAAGATCTTTGGCCTCAGAGGGATCCTTGATCTTCCGGGGATCTGCAAGTAAAGCATTGATCTTTTTATAATGATCCAGATTTGCGATGGTCTCTTCATCTGCGACAACAACCAGAATCATATCCCTCCCCTCTTCGGTTTTTCCGATCTTTGTGAGTGTGACTCTGGGAGAGGCATCAGCCAATGCCTGCATGAATTTGTAGACTTCGTGGGAATAGCTCACGATATCCGGAGCTCCAGCAATATAGCCGAGGATGTCCAGTTGTGTGGGAACGTCTTCCGAGAATGGAAGATGGTCCACATACTTTGTCGTAAAAAACGTTTCTGTCGTAAACTCCTTAATTTTTGCCGTGTATTCCTCATCTATCTTTTCCTTTTGAGC
>CAZEWV010000553.1:0-1986 GCA_964516025.1 uncultured Eubacteriales bacterium | reverse complement strand
GACCTCAGGATTTTCCATGAGGAGTTTTTTGACATTCTCCCGCCCCTGACCCAATCTCTCTCCCTTATAGGAGTACCAGGTTCCTGCCTTTTCGATAAGCCCGTATTCCACGCCGCAGTCGACCAAATCTCCCTCTCTGGAGATTCCCTCTCCGTAGATAATATCGAATTGGGCAAGACGGAAGGGAGGAGCCATTTTGTTTTTCACGATTTTAACTTTGACCCTGTTACCTGTGACACGTTCTCCATCTTTTAGGGTGGCAATTCTCCGCACATCGATTCTTAAAGAGGAATAGAATTTAAGGGCACGTCCTCCCGTTGTCGTCTCGGGATTGCCCATAAAAAAACCGATTTTCTCTCGTAATTGGTTAACAAAAATGAAACAAGTTTTAGACCGGGCGACAATGGCCGTCAGTTTCCTCAAGGCCTGAGACATAAGTCGAGCTTGAAGCCCCATGTGGGCATCGCCCATTTCCCCCTCCAACTCGGCCTTGGGAACAAGAGCCGCCACTGAATCAATGACTATGACATCTACCGCTCCACTGCGCACAAGAACTTCGGCAATTTCCAAAGCCTGCTCACCATAATCCGGCTGCGAAATGAGGAGGTCATCGATATTGACTCCGATACTTGCCGCGTATTTGGGGTCCATGGCGTGCTCGGCATCTATAAAAGCAGCCTGACCACCCTGTTTTTGAGCTTCTGCGATCACATGAATAGCCAGCGTTGTTTTCCCTGTGGCTTCCGGTCCAAAGATTTCGACCACACGACCCCGGGGGAAACCGCCAATTCCCAGGGCAAGATCAAACGCGATAGATCCGGTGGGAATAGCCGGCACTTGGTCGGCTGCATTTTTCTGTCCCATTTTCATAATGGAGCCCTTGCCGAACTGTTTTTCTATTTGATTGAGAGCCGATTCAATCGCTCTGCCTTTCGCATTTAGTTTTGCTTCGATGTCTTCGTTATTCATTGTTTTCTCCTTATAATTATGAGCTGTAATCGTAAAATCCTTTGCCTGTTTTTCTCCCGAGATATCCGGCATCGACCATCTTCTTCAGAAGGGGACAGGGTCTGTATTTGCTGTCTTTAAATCCTTCATATAGAACTTCCATTATATCCAGGCAGACATCCAGACCAATAAGATCCCCAAGAGCTAAGGGTCCCATGGGATGATTCATTCCCAGTTTCATCACTTTATCGATGGCCTCGGCCGTACCCACGCCTTCCATGAGAGCAAAGACAGCCTCGTTGATCATGGGAATAAGGATGCGGTTGGAAATGAATCCCGGATAATCGTTGGCTTCTACAGGCGTCTTCCCCATTTTCTCAGCGAGGTTTTTTACGGCATCAAACGTATCCTGGCTTGTTGCGATGCCTCTGATCAATTCCACCAAAACCATCAAAGGGACCGGATTCATAAAATGCATCCCCATGAACAGAGAAGCCCGGCCGGACAGAGCTCCCAGCCTTGTGATAGAAATGGATGATGTATTTGTGGCCAAAAGAATCTGTGGAGGAAGAAGTCTATTCAGCTTTTGCAAAACGTCTTTTTTGACTTCATAATCCTCAAAAACGGCTTCGATCACAAAATCTGTGTCTTTCATGCTTTCTATATCAGAAGTAGTCTGGATGCGGCCCATGATTGTGCCTTTGTCCTCATCGATCTTCCCTTTTTCAATGAGTCTGGAAAGGCTCTTGTCGATTTTTTTTACGGCCCGCTCAAGATATTCCGTTCCAATATCATTCAAAACAACATCAAAACCCGACGAGGCCGCTGTTTGAGCAATCCCGGCCCCCATGGCTCCTGATCCTACAATGCCAATTTTCTTGATATCCATAACTCCTCTTCAATCCACAATGCCCACTGCCATGGCCAAGGCATCTCCTCCTCCAAGACAAAGAGAGGCGATGCCCTTCTTAAGCCCTCTGTGCTTTAATCCGTAGATCAATGTAGTAAGGATTCTCGCCCCAGTTGCACCTATCGGAT
>CAZEWV010000552.1:0-1996 GCA_964516025.1 uncultured Eubacteriales bacterium | reverse complement strand
GTTTATACAGTGCAAGATCTTCGGGATACATGCGCTCTTCACTGGGAGATGTCGAAGGCGGCCTGAGGTGCATGGGCACTGTGGTATCCATTGTATTCATGATGGAAACATTCGGATGTTCCAGCAAAAACACGACAAGAGATCGTGTTTCCGGTTCAGAGAGAGGGTAGGCACCGGCTCCTCGCTGAGTCCAACCGCGGCCCGTAGCTTCCTCCATAGGACGCCAATTTTCAGGGTAATTTCTGTGAAGGTCAAGCCCTCCCACGCCATCTTCATTGACTCGACCGTCTCCGTCATTGTCAATGCCCTCAGACATCACATTGTAGTCGCCTTCTCCATTACTTGCTCGAGTCATCAAACGTCCTTTTGGATCCCGGGGATCTATAATGTAGGCTCCTTCTCCTTTGGGTACCTTGATACGCATCTGCGTGCTTCGTCCATCTCCGTCTAAATCCTCGGACGGATCCTCATCCAGGAGTCCGTCACCATCATTGTCGTAAGGGCGGATTGTGCTGCGGAGGCTCTGAGCCGTCTGTAAATAGAGCAGGCTTCCATCCGGATTGTTTTTCGGCCGGAAATAAAAGGCAAATTTATCCAGGAGTCGCGTTATTTCGGGATCGTTACCGTAATTTTTCAGCATATAGTCAAGCATCCAAAAAGCGGATTCAGCGGCAGTGACTTCACCTGCGTGGCGGTTTCCATCAATGAACATTGCAGGTTTATCAGTGTCTTTTCCAGTCTTTTTATTTGTCACAGTGAGCTGGTAGATATCTCGCCCGCCAAAACTTTTTGCGGCGACATACAAATCGACAAGATCGGGATAGTCTTTGGACCACTTTTTAAACCACCAGACCATCTCGGTGTAAGTATGGTAGTGTTTATAATCCATAACACCTTCTTGAAGCGGTTTTATTTCGTCATAAAAACTTTTTGGAAAAAAACTCGGTCCATGGCGGAAGCCCTCGACGGTCCAATATTTTGTTTCTTTTTGTCCTTCAGATTGATCTTGTGCGTGGATCAGACAGAAAGAAAAGACCACACAGTAGAGTGAAGCCGTGATTAAGAGAATCCTTTTTTTCGTTTTGCTCAATTTGTCCTCCTTTTTTAGTATGGGCTGAACATATCACATGAAAAATGCTATGGTCAATAGAAAATACCCAAAGGAAAAGCGGCATACAAACACGGGTGAAAGGACGAGATTTACCTAAGCTGTGACAATGCCAAGGGGTTTGCGAGTTTTCCATTTGTCGCGTGTGAAATCAGGGAATTCGATGGGCATACTGTTTTCTGCTATGGATTTTTCGCTCAGAGCGACAACGGCACTGATTGTGGCCCCATCATATACGTCTGAATCTGTAGGTTTGCCCTCCTTGAGACACTGGATAAGGCGGTAGTCCTCGATAAAATCCATCCCCCCATGTCCGGCACCCTCAGCCTTTTCCTCCAGAGATGTCAGAAGAGGATGTTTATACTGTTCGGTGTGTTGGGAAAGATCTACCCATCTGTGGCGCCGCGAGGTTCCCTCGATAAAGATTTTCTCTTCGGGATATTTCCGCGCCAGACCTCGAGTCCCCTGAATCAAGATTTTACGGCTGTAAGGACGCGGTGAGTTGGTATCGTGAGTGATCAGAATGGACTGTCCTTTGTTTGTTTTTATCAGAGTAGAAATCACATCTCCCAAGGCATAATCCGTTTTAGCTAAGGGATGGTCTTTCCCATGCCTTTTAACGGCTTCCATTTTCAGACTGAGCGACGGGGAAGGACTGCTCATAGAGACAAGGTATTCGAATTTGTTTCCGCGTGTGATATTCATCCACTGGGAGACCGGGCCGAGACCATGCGTGGGGTAGAGGTCGGCATTGCGTTTGATGGAATACTGAAGACGCCAGTCATGAGGATAGTAGGCCTCTCCAAACTTCCAGCCCCTCAGGTCATGTAGATAGCCACATTCTGCATGAAGCAGCTCACCGAACAGGCCTTGACGCACCATATTCAA
>CAZEWV010000551.1:0-1996 GCA_964516025.1 uncultured Eubacteriales bacterium | reverse complement strand
GGAAAATGGATCAAAGTCGGTCCCAACAACTTTCTCGTCATTGGAGTCGGTGAAAGAATCGGAAAGTTATTTGGAATCAACATGGATAATTTTATAAGAATTCCTATCTCGACTTACAATAAAATTTTTGGATCTAGACAGAGTATCAGCATCAACATCCACACAACGTCCCAAGAACAGATGGCTGAGGCGCAGGAAGAAGTGAGGACCATTCTTCGTTCAAAACGCCATCTCTCCTTTAATGAGAAAGACAATTTTGATTTTCGCACTTCAGAGACATTCGTCCAGATTTATAAATCCGTGACGACAGGTATTTATTTTGCCATGATTCTCATCGCATCACTGGCACTTGTCGTGGGCGGGATAGTCGTCATGAATATCATGCTTGTGGCCGTAACCGAGCGGAAAAAAGAAATAGGAATCCGGATGGCCGTAGGGGCCCGCAGGAAGGACATTTTATTCCAATTTCTCATTGAAGCCGTCACCTTATCCACGGCAGGAGGTATTATTGGAATTTTCCTGGGATTTATTATCGCCAAACTCATCTCAGCCGCAACTCAACTGCCATCCTCAGTAGAGCCCCTTTCAATCGCCATTGCTGTACTTGTTTCTATGTCCGTCGGCATATTTTTCGGGATCTATCCGGCAAGCAAAGCTTCCAAACTCAATCCCATCGAAGCCGTGAGGTCTGAGCAATGAGAGTCGGGATATTTAAAGAGATCACATGGATGGCATTAGATTCTCTTCGCTCTCATAAAATGCGCTCATTCCTCACCCTCCTCGGAATCATGATCGGTGTCATGACCGTCATTGCCATGGTGTCAGTCGTCCAGGGGATTAACAGGTCTGTCATGAGCGAGCTTGAATCCATCGGTTCAGACTTGATCATAATCAATAAACTCGAACCCGGCATTCAGCTCGGAGAACCTTCCGAAGAGATTCGTCAGAGGAAAGATCTAACATTCGACGATGCCCTCGCCATCGAGGAAGAATGTTCTCTTATCGATACCGTAGCTCTACAGATTTCTCTCGATGTATTTACAACCATTCCCATAAAATATCAAGGTGTCGAAGTACAAGATGCGTTCATACTGGGGATGAATGAACAGTGGCCGCAAGTGCTGACCGTCTATCTTCCCGAGAAAGGACGATTTTTGAGCAAACTCGATGTGACTCACAGAGCCAAGGTCTGTGTGCTGGGTTCAGCACTGGCCGAAGCCCTTTTTCCTCATATGTCCGCTCTCGGAAAAGAGATCAGAATCGGTCCGATTAAGTTCACTGTGGTCGGGATCCTCGAAGAGAGAGGAACCATTCTCGGTCAGTCTCAAGATAACTTTGTCGGAATTCCCATGACAACTCTGACAAAGGTTTTTCCTTACGATCTTATATATTTGGAATTCATAGCCACACCCAATAAAGAAGGATATCTCCCGGAAGCGATGGAGCAAATCATCAATGTGCTGCGCAAGAGAAGAAAAGTAGGATTTGGAAAACCTAATGATTTTTCAATTAGCACACAGGATTCCGCGCTCGAGCTCTACAACCAAATTACCGGAGCTGTATATCTGGTCATGATTTTAATCTCATCCATCGGATTACTGGTTGGTGGAATCGGAGTCATGAATATCATGCTTGTTTCCGTCAAAGAACGCACCAGAGAAATCGGCATCCGAAAGGCCATCGGAGCTCGGTCATCGGATATTATGAAACAATTTCTGATGGAAGCTATTTTTGTCACAGGGACCGGAGGTATTCTGGGAATATTGATAGGCTTTGGCATCGCTTTTCTCATCAATTCCGCCACACCACTCCCTGCAACTGTGACCTCATGGTCCGTTATTCTCGGATTTTCCGTCTCGGTTTCAATCGGACTGTTTTTCGGAATATTCCCTGCAAAAAAAGCTGCCAGCCTCGACCCGATCATCGCCCTCCGCTACGAATAATTGGGGCCTGGCTTCAAAATAATTAAAGGGACAATAATTAAAGGGACATCATA